>JAFQVC010000108.1 GCA_017408205.1 Clostridia bacterium
AGTTCAACATATCTTTCTTCCCATAAATTAACCAGTTTTACAACGTGGTCAACGGGAAGTTCAGGTAAAGTAACTGTATGCTCGGGTGAATATAAAATTACCTCACATTTGCCATAAGAGGGTGCAGTTTTGTAAAAGTCTGTTTTAACATTGTCAGGCACGGGCGGTGTCTGTGACAATGCAGGAAAATCATTATCATATTTTAAAACGTCAAAATGGTCAGGCACCTGACCTGAGCCGGGACAAAAGGGACACCAGTCTTTAGGCATCTGGGGTCTGTTTTGTCTGTGTGATGCAATCATTACCCAATCGTTTGTAAGTGGATTATATCTTAATTCTGCCAAACTTATTACCTCCGAACATTATAATACTAAATTATAACATATTTTTACCAATTTGTATATAGTTTTTTAAAAATCTGTCCATAAATTACTGTGTGAGTCTGATGACATTTTGAAATCTGTTCTGGGCGATAAGGACACAGAGCCGATTTTGGGTCCGTCAGGTACACAGTTTCTCTTAAACTGGTTGTTGAAAAACCTTTTGAAGAATGTTCTCATACACTCTTTTAACTGTTCTTCGTTGTACTGCTCACCAAAGGCAACAGTCAAAAGATACAGTATCTTTTGGGGTGTAAACCCAAAACGAAGAAAATAATATAATATAAAATCGTGAATAGCATAGTTGCCGATAATGTCCTCTGTCTTTTGGGCGATGTTTCCGCTGTTGTCAGCAGGAAGCAGTTCAGGAGATATGGGTGTGTCAACTATATCTCTTAATACTTCTCTTTCAGTTCCCTGACAGTTTTCTGTTATCCATAAAACAAGATGACGTACCAGAGTTTTAGGCACTCCGCAGTTTACACAGTACATTGAAATATGGTCTCCTGCAAAGGTTGACCAACCAAGAGCCATTTCGGACAAATCTCCTGTACCTACTACTATTCCGCCCACCTGATTTGCAACGTCCATCAAAATTTGCGTTCTTTCCCTTGCCTGTGCATTTTCATAAGTCACATCAAGCACATCGGGGTTGTGACCTATGTCTTCAAAATGTTTAAGACATGACTCTTTTATGCTTATTTCTTTAAATGTTGCACCAAGTTCTTTAATTAACTTTACTGCATTGTTGTAAGTTCTGCCTGTAGTGCCAAAACCGGGCATAGTTATTGCAATGATGTTTTCTCTGGGCAATTTCAGTATATCCATTGTTTTTGCAATAACCAAAAGCGCCAATGTGGAGTCAAGTCCTCCCGAAACACCAATAACCGGGTGTTTGCAGTTTATGTGTTTTAACCTTTTTGCAAGAGCGTTTGCCTGAATGTTAAATATCTGCTCCATTCGTTTGTCTTTGTCTTTTGACGGCACAAATGGTGTCTTGCTGATTTTCCTTGACAATTCACCGATTGTTTTGCCAAAATCCTCGCATTTTATAAAACAGGGAGTGTAACTGCAGTTACTGTTAAAACTGTTTATTTTTCGTCTGTCGCATTTTACTCTGTCTATGTCAACATCGCAGTAAAACACTTTGCTTTCAAAATCGTAAGATGTTTCATTTAAAACAACTGCTCCGTTTTCTGCAACAATACAGTTACCGCAATAAACAGTATCAGTTGTTGATTCACCCAAACCGCAAGAAGTTACTGCATACACACAGTGGTTTTTAAAGGAACTTGATTTAACAAGCATTTCTCTGTGCTTGTCTTTTCCCACTACGTCATTTCCTGCAGTTAAGTTTAAAATAACCTCCGCACCTGCAAGGGCAAGATCTGTTGCAGGAGATTTTGGTACCCACATATCTTCGCAGATTTCTATACCAAAACTAAAATCCTTTGTTTTAAAAACTAATTTTCCTGACAACGGTACTTCCTGACCGCAAAGGGAAACTGTCTCGTCAACATCTGGACCCTCCGTAAACCATCTTTTTTCGTAATAATCATTGTAATTAGGTAAAAATATTTTGGGGACAATACCTGAAATTTTGCCTTTCTGAATTACAACGGCACAGTTGTAAAGCCTGTCACCGCATAAAACAGGCATACCCAAAACACCGATTGTTTCAAGTTTTTTTGTTTTCTCAAGGATATAAGAAAGACCTTCTTCTGCACCTTTTATTAAAGTATCTGTTAAAAATAAATCCTGACAACTGTAGCCCGTCACACAAAGTTCAGGAAACAGCGTTACGTAGGCACATTCTTTTTGTGTCTCATTCATTATCTTTACTATTTCCTCGCAATTGAATTTTACATCTGCCACCCTTACTTCAGGAACTGCAGTTGCAAGGCGTATAAATCCGTATTTATTCATAGGTTATCTCCCCTTTTAATATAGTATATCACATATTTTCAATAAAAAAAAGAGCAAATCATTAAATTTTTATGAATTGCTCTCGAGCGGCGTCTTCGCATAGGGATAAACCGTCTTAAAACATCATTTTTAGCGCATAACTTCACAAAAAAACACAAGATATCCATCGGATTATCTCGCTTTTTTTGTTTGTTCTGCATCAAAAAATGATTGTTTTAAGATGCAAAGCAGTTTTGGGATAGAGATTTTTCGTTAAGATAAAGAACAAAAATCCGGTAATACTGTCGTATTTCCGGATTTTTTGATGCAATATTAGCGGAAAATGGCATTCCAAAACCGATTTCTCCCTATGTGAAGACGCCGCTTTTTATTCCTCCATCTGCTTCCCTAAAAATATAGATGCAGATTTTGCTACTTTTTCTTCTGTCTCCCCAAAAGCACCGCCGTTTTCACTGAAAATGATTACTGAGCCAATGCAGTCGCCCTCGGAAATAATGGGATATACAATCCCTGCTGAGTACTTGTCTCCGCCCTCAACGATGCCTACAGATTTAGAAGTACTTTTTGATACATAAGGTATTTTTTCGTCAAGTATCTTTTCTATATCAGGGGAAATCTTTTTTTCAAGAAATTCTTTTTTTGGCGCACCACAGACGGCTATTACATTGTCTTTGTCGGAGATGCACACAGGAAAGGCAACGGCTTTGTTGATTGCCTCTGCATACTGGGATGCAAAACCGCTTAATTCACCGATAGGTGAATACTTTTTAAATATTACTTCTCCGTCTCTGTTTGTAAATATCTCTAAAGGGTCTCCCTCACGAATTCTCATTGTTCTTCTGATTTCTTTGGGAATTACCACACGCCCCAAATCATCAATTCTTCTTACAATTCCTGTCGCTTTCATATAAATAAAATCTCCTTTAAATTACAAATTGTGATAGTAGTATTTGTAAAACAAGGAGATTTATACTTTTTAATTTTTTAAATAATTTTACATGCTGAACAGTACAACAACAACTATGCCGAGAATCAAAATTACGATTGTCTTTGGAGTAAGTCTTTCTTTGAATATAAAAATTCCTGACAATGTAGTAAAAAGAATTGTTGATATATTCTGAAGTGGGAAAAATATGGCGCTTTTCATTTGTCCTGCAAGAATAGTGTTGCAAAAATTTGCACCGCCGAAACAAGCACCTGTAATAGCGGGCGATATTATCTTACTTACAGCAAAACTCAATCGTTCCCTGTGAAACAAAAGACCAATAAAGGAACAACCAAAAGCAAATAAAAAAGCGATAATCAAAAACGCACCCTTTTCGTAGGCAACATAAGAAGATTGCTGTACCTTTTGCATAATACCAAGTCCGCCTGACGAAATCATCGCAATAAGGATATACAAAATGAATAATCTGTTCTTCTTTTTTTGTTCCGTTTCGCTATTTTTAGCGGTAAGCAAAATAATGATAACGGCAACCAAAATACCGATAAAATTAAGTAAAGTGGGTTGTTCTTTCCAAAATAACGTTCCCGAAATCGTCGGCAATATAAAACCGAGAGAATAGACAACTGTGCAAACAGATGTGTTCCCGTTTTTTAAAGCAACTGTAAACATCCATTGTGATAAAACCAACAAAATACCGTAGATTATTCCGTAAATCAAAGTTGTAACTGATACAGAAATAAACTCTTTTACACCAAAGACCAGAAGCAATAAAGAAGCGGAGGCAAAAATGATGGTCTGCGACAGAAAAAATTGCGAACTGCAGTTTGCATCGGCAGCCGTTTTTTTAGATGTTATGTTTCGTCCCGTAGATAAGGATACAGACAGTATCAGATATAATATTTTTTCTTTCATCAGAAATCACCACGAATAATTTTTGCCATTTCATCACTTAAAATCATACGTTCATCGTCATCTACAAGACTGAAACGGTTGCCGTCATTTGGAGTGCTTAAATAGTTCCACACACAATACGGAATCTCGTTTTCTTTAAAGACCGTTATTACATCACGCATCCAATTTTCACGCCATTTTATATCAGCATGACGAATAGTGCCAAATTCGCCGCACCAAAGGATTTTATCAGGGTGCTGATTAATGAAATCAACCGCCCCGCAAAGGGAATCACGGATAAATTCAATGTCCATTTTATCATAGGTCTTATATATTTCATCATTATTATACACCAACCTGTAATAGTCACGGTAGCGTTCAATATCACCGGGATACGGCATTACACGATTATAATAGAGAGTATTTGCCTGTAACACGCCTCTTTGATGAGTGAACTCAAATGGTGCGTAAGTATGAAATGTGTAAATAACATTTTCATCATCAAAAATTTTAAGATATTTTAAAGTAGCAGGACTGTTCCAGTTAGTGGAGCCAACAATGATTTTTCTGTCTTTGTTACGTGTACGAATTGCCGATATAGTCTTTTCGGCAAGAATGTTCCATTTTTCAGGGTCCACGTTTCGCACTTCATTCAATAGTTCAAAAGCAATATAATTGTCATCTGCATAACGTTGTTCAAAAGCCATCCAAAGTGCAATAAAACGATTTTGAAGTTCTTCGTCGTCAAGAAGTTCAACATCTTCCTTTATATCGCAGTAGTTACCAACCGCCTTATGCATATTAAGCACAATATTAATATTATATTTTTTACACCAGGCAATAAATCTGTCAACATGACCGAAAATCTCTTCACGATAAACATAGGGTTCTTTTTCAAATACAATCTGATCAAAACCTAAACGGATATGGTCCATTCCAAGACATGCAATATATTTTATATCTTTTTCAGTTATATATGTATCAAAATGCTCCATATCACCAACCGTCAGACAAAGCCGCCTCTCCTCGGGCAAAACATTAAAACGTTTGTAATTGGTCAGCCAGCCACCAATACCCATACCATGCTCAAAACCTGTAAATTTTTTCATATTATCCTCTCCTGTAGATTTTATATCGTTACTGTTTTCCCTGCAGGAATATGAATTATCAATGCCTTATCCTTTTCCACCCATACATCAGTACTTGAGGGATTATAGAACACATTTTCATCTGCACTTATTACAAGAGAACGCTGTGCATTGATATATCTGTATATTTCATAATTTGTGGCATACCAGATTTTATTGTTTCCTGATAGTTTTTCTAATATCAAAGTCATCATATTCCAATCATCCTCAGTCTTAAATTCGTGGCTATGTCCCCATATATAGAACAATGAGCCACGCCATTGGGAATCCAAATCTCTTATAAAACCGTCGCACAGTTTTAACGCCTGATTATGATGACAAGTGGGATGCCATTCCATGAAATTATCTGGCAATTCAAAACCCATTGTATTTTTTATTGTTCTGGAATAAACTATTCCCGATGCTTTCATTGCCTCGATAACTGCCTCACTGTACGAACCGCTTGGGTACGACATACCAACAACAGGATATAAAGCCATTTTTTCCAGCATCAACCTGTTAGTCAAAACTTCACCGACAACAGACTGCAACGGCATTCTGGACGGCCAGCCGTGCCTTGCCGTATGACAAGAAATTTCGTGTTTTGAATACAATTTCCTTTTTTCAAGTAATTCTTCCTCATCCATTTCGCTCCCGTTAAGGTGAAATGTTGCTTTTACATTATATCTGTTAAACAACTCTACAAGAGGTTCATCACAGCGTCCATCGTCATAAGAAAAAGTGACAATTCTCTTTTTACCCTCGGGGAAAATATTATATTGTATCATAAAAACACTCCCTTCATCCTTTATATCATAACACAACAGTTGCCATAATAAATATAACAATAACTTTTTATACTTGCACAAAAGATAGATTTGATATATAATGTAATCGGTGATAATATGAACGGTTATTCCATATCAATAACTAAAGCAAACACGATAAAATACCCCTTGCACCAGCACAAAAACTGGGAAATCATGTATTATTTAAGCGGCAACGGTTATCTTGCAACCGAAAATGAAGATATTCCGTTTAAACCCGGAAGCATTATAATAGTACCACCAAAAGTGGTGCACGGCTCAGTATCACAAAACGGATTTGTAAATATTTCCGTTGGCGGAGATTTCGGGCATCTGTTTATGTTTGACAGTATAGTCGTTCAGCAGGATAATAACACTTTAAACGGTGAACGGTTATCAAGACTTATATTCGATAATCGTTTTTCTGATGAGGAATATTTATCTGCACTGTGTAATGCCTACGCCCATTTTCTATTGAAAAATGCAGTTTACGAAAAGAAAATCAACAGAGAAATAGGCAAAATAATTGACGAAATAACAAGGGATTTTTTTGACCCCTGTTTAAATCCAACTGTTTTACTTAACAAAAGTGGCTATACTGAAGATTATATCCGTGCGGAGTTTAAAAAAGCGGTTACTCTTTCACCAATTGATTTTCTGGCAAAAACAAGAATTGAGCATGCAAAAAAAATGTTTGAAATTTACGGTTCATCCCTTTCGGTATCAAAGGTGGCTGAAACTTGCGGCTTCGAAGATACTGTTTATTTTTCCAGACGTTTCAAACAATTCACCGGCATTTCACCTAAAGAATACAAAAAACAAATGCTTACATAGCAAAAGCGAGGTGAATTCACCTCGCTTTAATATATTGAAACTGTTATTGCCACTCTTCGGGCATTGGATATTTATGGGAAAGATTTAAAAATTTAACGCCTTTTTTAAATTTTTCTACATGCTCGGGTTGTTGTGCAACTTTACGGTGCAACCACCACCAACCAATGTCTTTATAATGATAGGACTCGTCACGGCCAACACTGCAGTTAAATGCATCAGGGCTGGGAACACCTATTGTCATTAATTCTTTTAATTCGTCAAGATGTTCGGTATAAACCTGTCTGGGAGTACAGTTATGCTTTTTACAAATTGAACTTGCAAGACCTACAACCTCACCCAACTGTCCTAAAGTACGCATAACCCTTATAGCAGAAAAAGCAACGTGGCTTGTGCTCACAAGACGTCCGCCTATAAACAGATTATCAACGTCTTTAGCATAAAGGCATCTGTAAGGCACAGGATATGGTTTTTCAATACCTCTGTGGTACGCAAAGGAACGAAATGCCTCGCCAAACTCCTCAAGATTTGACGGCTCGGGGAAGTGCATATCAATACTCCATGTCATACAGGCAGTACCGTCATCGTGATATGTTTTTTCTTCAATATCATTTTGAGTTAAAATGTAGTCACCTACAACACGGTAGCCCTCTCGTTTTCCGCCCACAAAAGACACCCACTTAAGAGCCAGATTTCCAAATTTTTCTTTATCTTTAAAATGGTGTTTCTGATAAGACCAGTTGGAATAAATTGCACGAAGACCAAAGTCTCTGATATATTCCGCTTCAAAAACCAT
>JAFQVC010000109.1 GCA_017408205.1 Clostridia bacterium
AGTGCTGCTTGCAAGAGATACTTTCGCAGTTGCGCCAAGGCGTAAATCATAAATTGTTGCATCTTTGCCGTCAACAACGAATTTTGTTTCAGACCCTACTTTATATTCTTTTTCAACACCGCCCACAGTAAGCACTACTTTCGGGTCTGCGCTGATATAGATTGCAGCGATTGTACCTTCTGTTGAAGAATTTTTACTTGTTGCTGTTACAGTAACGGCTACCCCTGCTTTTACAGTTACTGTCAGACTGTCGCCCGCTGACAGTGAACGGATTTCTGCTGTCTGCCCGTTTCTTGTGATTTTAGTATCTGTACCGATTGCGAAAGTTTCTTCGTCGCCATCTTTTAATTCAACTTTAATTGCTGCTTTACCGTCAAGTTCAACATTTAAAAGTGTACCGTTATATGTTGTCTGTTTTGTTTCCACAAGAACTGATGTAACCTGACCTGCTTTTACTTCAAGTTTAGCATACATGCCTGATTTTATATCTGTGTATGAAACTTTTTCGCCGTCTTTTTTGAACACACAGGTTTCAGCAAGAGGATAGTTTTCCAAAGTTCCGTCAGTTTTGCCTGCAGGGGATAAAGTAAGAACTTTTTTGCCTGCAGAAGAAGCGATACCGCTTACAGTACCTGTAGTTGTGTACTGAACAGTTGAAGCAAGACCTTCTACGTATATAACTTCGTCACCTTTTACAGTTACTTTTAAAGTAATACCGGGCACCAGATTGTTAAGGTCAGCAACTTTACCGTCAACTAAAATTCTGGTATTATCCGATACAACAATTGTATCATCTTCGCCTTTTACGGTTTTAGCACTTGGGCTTACAGATGTTACATACATATCAAACACTTCATAATCAAGTGTTTTTTCTGCTCTGTACATCATTGTAGCCATCATTGCTCTTGTAACTTCATAGTAAGGCATAAATTTATTATCTTCCATACCTTTCATTACGCCTTTTTCGTTAACGTAATTTACATAAGGAAGAGATGCTTTCGGAATGTCATTTAAGTCAACATAGTCAACTGAATAACCTGCTACTTCTGTTGCTTCCTCTGTTCCGCCCATAAGTTTTGTTAAAAGAATTGCTGCTTCGTGACGTTTTAATGCATTTGCTTTAACTCCGTCACCTATGTAACCCGAAAGTTCGTTTTCGTTAAGTATTCCTTTATACAAAAGATATGCAACTTCGTTTTTATAATTAATGTCATACAATTCCAATGCAGCTTTATACTCATTTTTTGCCGCCTCAGCATAGTCGGCATTTTCAGGCAAATCAACGCCTGCAATTCTTGCCGCAATTATCAGTGAGTCAAGTTTTGTAATACCGTTATCGGGCTTAAAGTTACCGTCGGGAAACCCCTTTAGTATTGAACGGCTTACCATATCGTCTATGGCTTCCTCTGCCCATGAGTGTCTTTCCTCAATATCAGGGAATACTGCAGCACCTGCTACGGTAAATGTAAGCAGCATTACTACCGCAAGAACTCCTGACAACAAAGATTTGATTTTCATAACAACCCCTCCTGTTTGTATGACTGTAAGCCGAGGAGAGTCGAACACAATAAGCCTTAAACTTTATAAATTTGCACCATTTCAACTTGTCGTCCTCGAAAGGCGTCGGCCTACCTTCGTCCTCCGCATTGAAATTGCACTAAATTTCTTGCGTTTAAGGTCGAAGAGTTTCAAAACAACAAATTTTGATGGAAGACAAGGAAAATTCTTTGGATAATACGAGTGTATATTCACAGAATTTTTCGCGGTATTACGCGAAATTTGTGTTTTTAAACCTTATTGGATTCGACTCCCCTCGGCTTTTCTTATATTCTAACATAAAAATTTTTATTTTTCAACAACAATTTTCACAATTGGAAAATATTTAGTATTGCATACAGTGAATATTTGCGGTATTATAAATTCGTGGTTGACATAATCTCGTTTTTATTACTGTTATGTTTACCGCGAAATAAAATTACACAGGAGGAAACAAAATGAGTAAATTAAAGAAAACCATATCTTTATTTATAGTTTTCGTTATGGCGGTCGGGATTTTGCCTGGTGCGATGGCGAAAACACTACCAAATGATGTAATCGGCACAAAGTATGAAGAATCGGTAGAACTTTTACAGGCATTGGAAATTATGGTAGGCGATAAAGATACAGGTGATTTCAGGTTAGAAGACGGCATCATCCGTTCAGAGGTTGCAAAAATCGCGGTACTTCTGATGGGCTTAAAAGATGCGGCTGAAAGTTCACAGGGGAAAACAAAATTCCCTGACGTACCTTATGACCACTGGGCAACGGGCTATATCAACGTTGCAACATCGCAGGGCATAGTAATCGGTGACGACAGAGGAAACTTCCGTCCCAACGACACTATCACATTTGCAGAAGCGGTTACTATTTTTGTAAGAGCGTTAGGTTACAAGCCCATGGCAGAGGACAAAGGGGGCTTCCCCTCAGGTTACCTTGTAACGGCGGGTGACATCGGAATGTTACAAAACGGCGTTACAGCGGCTAAAGACAACACAGCAACAAGAGGTATTGCGGCATTACTTGCATTTAATTCATTAACACTTGAATTAATGGAAAAAACGGGCTTTGGTTCAAACGAGCAGTACGAAGTTGTTGACAAGACATTATTAGAAGACAAATTAAATGTAGAAAAGATTTACGGACAGGTAGTTTCTGATTCTCACTCATCACTAACAGGTTCTTCTTCATTAAAAGAAGACGAGGTTGCGATTAAAACAGGTGAAGAAACAACTGTTTACAAAGCAGAAGACGTTGAGGGCTTACTTGCCAAAAACGTAATTGCCTACGTTAAAGAAGACAAATCAGGAGACAAAAACGTAATACTAATCACAGTTGACAAATCAAAAACAAAAGAAATAACAATTAACATTAAAGACATTGAAAAAATAGAAGGCAACGTAATTTCTTACTGGGCAAAAGAAACAGACAGAAAGCCCACAGAAATCACACTTACAGAGGGTGCAAAAATATTCTACAACGGTATTTTGTCTGAAATGACAGTTGCAGGACTTGCAGATTTAAAATCAGGACACATTAACTTAGTTAACGTAACAAAAGACGCAGAATACGGCTACGTTTTCGTAACAGAATACAAAAATATGGTTGTTGACGAAGTATCAACAGTAAGCCACAAAATCAGCGACAAATTTAACTTGTTATCACTTACTTTAGACCCTGAAGACAAAAACATCAGTTTCAAAATCATAAAAGACGGCAAAGAAATTGATATTTCAGAAATTAAAGAGTGGGACATTTTATCAGTAGCAATGGACAAAGCAACTGCCGCTGACTCAACAAAATTCACAGTTTACGTTTCAGATGAAACAGTAACAGGCAAAATTACAGAAATTGAAGACGGAAAATACACTATCGGCGGTAAGCAATACGAAATTGCACAGAACTATATTGACGCAAGCCAACCCGAACTTAAATTAAACGACGAAGGCACATTCTACCTTGACATTGAAGGTAAAATCGCCGCAGTTGACACACAGACAAAAGCAGGAAGCAACTACGCTTACCTTGTAAAAACAGAAATCAAGAGCACACTTGACAACGTATTGCAATTAAAACTATTCACTTCAAAAGGCGAAGTAGTAATTTTAGACGCTGCTTCAAAAATCAAAGTAAACAACGTTTCTAACCTATCTGCCGAAGCAGCAAAAGAGGCAATTGGTGACGGCGCAGGACTTATCACTTACGAAGTAAACAAAGAGGGTAAAGTTTCTTACGTTAACACAGCGCAAGTAAACGAAAACCCCGGCACTTCTCTTAAAAACGTATTCTCTCTTGACTTCACATCTTATGATTCAGAAGAGGGCGTTGACAACGGTGTTGTTTACAAAGCATCAACAAACAGACTTGACAAATTCAACTTGTCAGAAGACACAATCATTTTCGACATCCCTGCAGGTGAAACAGACCCTGCAAACTTCACAGTAAGAAAACCTGATATGTTCGTAGATAAAACAACTTACAACGTAGATATCTTTGACTTGACAGAAGACCTGACAGCAACAGTTGTTATTGTTAAAAACAGCGCAAGTCAGATTAACAGTGAAGCATCAGTTGCAGTAGTTGAAAAAATTACTACAACACAAAACGAAGAGGGTAACGCAGTTCACAAATTGTATGCATTACAGGACGGTAAGAGAATAGAAATGCTTACAAAAGACACAGCAACTCTTACAAAAGGCGAGGGTGCTCTGTTAGAAACAGGTGACGTTATCCAGTTTGGCACAAACTCAAAAGGCGAAATTGACAAAGTAACAGTACTGTTTGACAGTGACGACAAAGCGAACAATGAGGTTAACATCTACAAAGCATACGAAGGTACAGAAATGGAAACTGTAATCGGTAGAATTACAAAGAAATTCTCAACTTCAATCAACATTACTGCAAACAACTTGTCAGAAACAAACTTCGGTATCAAAAACGCTACAATTTATATGTACGACCACGAAAAACCGGCCAACAGCAAAGTTTCAGTTGTTGACGCAAGTTACCTGACAAAATACGACGAAGCAGACCCGCAGAAAGTATTTATCCGCGTGTTCAAAGGCGTTGTAACAGAAATTGTAATCATTAACGAATAAAATAATATTTAGGTTTTTCATCTCCCAAATTATAAGAAAAAGACTTGCAGATTTTCTGCAAGTCTTTTTAAATTAAGTCTCTGTCCTACATGAGTATTGGTGAACAAAAAATATACATTTTTTAAGATAATTATGCGTAAATAGATGACAAATAGGCAAAAAAATGCTACAATATAGTTAGATATTGAAACTTTTTACAATCTATATAGATAGAA
>JAFQVC010000110.1 GCA_017408205.1 Clostridia bacterium
AAATACTGTTAAGTTTGTTCCTCTCTGGTCATACAGAAGTTTATAATTCTTGTTTTGTCTGTAAACAGGGTTTGCAAAGGGATTTTCAATTTTAGTCTGCTCACCTGACAAAGATACCTGTGTTATGCCCTCCTGATTTACCACCAATAACTTTCCGCCTGATGAGAAATAGTGGTTTTGCTGACCCGGAATAATTTCGTAAATTTTATCTGTCGCCTGTTTTTTTCCGCCAAAAGCAAATATCAAAGCAACTATTACTGCCGCTACTGCTATTAATACTATTAACATGGTCTTTTTATTCATAAAAAATCTCCTTTAAATGAAGCCCTTCGGGGGGTGCTGTAATTCCCGCCTTTGTTCTGTCACAACTTTCTATTATTTTTGGAATGTCATTTGCTTTGATTTTACCGCAACCCACATAAAGAAGTGTTCCACTGATTATCCGTACCATATTATAAAGGTAGGCATTTGCATTTATTTCAAAATTAAGTGTGCCGTCCGCCTCGTAAACCTCCAGGGAATTAACTGTACGAACTGTGGTTTTCTGGCTTCCTCCCGTTGCCATAAAGGCGGAAAAATCGTGAGTGCCCAAAAAATACTGTGCCGCTGTTTTTATGTCATCAATATTTATTTTATGTGGAAAATGATATGCGTGATTGTTTAAAAAAGGACTTAAAACTCTGTCGCAGACAGTTTTGTA
The DNA here is from genome assembly GCA_017408205.1 of Clostridia bacterium. GTDB lineage: Bacteria > Bacillota > Clostridia > Monoglobales > Firm-18 > RGIG1864. The sequence continues at coordinate 701 of JAFQVC010000110.1, forward strand.
GATATATGTTTTGGATTTTGCACTGTATCGTGCATTAAAATCGTCAGGTGCTTTTTCGAAACTGTAAAATCTTATGTCGGGCGGCAAAAAAGTATTTACCGCCAGAGGCAGATTGGAAAGGGGGACAGAAGTGTCGCTGTCAAAACTTACGCAGTAGTTTATAGCGTGAACTCCCGCATCCGTTCTGCTGCAACCTACCACAGAAATGTCTTCTCCCGTTATTTTTGAAAGTGCCTCTTCCACCTTTTGTTGCACCGTTATTCCGTTGTTCTGCACTTGCCAGCCGTGATAAAGCGTACCGTCAAAAGCCAGATTTCCTTTAATTCTCATTATATTACCTTCCCGAAAGTTATGTTTAACACTATAACCGCAATTATAAATACAAGTGTTATAAGAGATGCCCAAAGGTCAGTTATTGTAACTTTTAACTGGTGAAGACGTGTTCTGTTTTTACCGCCCTGATAGCAACGGCACTCCATAGCAGTTGCCAGTTCGTCGGCACGTCTGAAAGCACTGATAAACAGCGGTACCAAAAGGGGGACTAAGGATTTCACCCTTTTCACAAGGTTTCCTGTTTCAAAGTCCGCACCTCTTGCTGACTGGGCTTTCATAATTTTGTCCGTTTCTTCAATAAGAGTAGGAATAAACCTTAAAGCAATAGTCATCATCATTGCCAGTTCGTGAGCAGGTACGCCAATTTTTGTAAATGGCGAAAGCAAACTTTCTATTCCGTCTGTTAAAGTAATTGGGGGTGTGGTATAAGTTAGCATGGAAGTACCCATCATTAAAAGCACAATTCTTAAAATCATAAATATCGAATAGTTTATACCCTGTTTTGTGATTTTAAGTACTCCCCACTGCCACAAAACATCTCCGCTTGTCATAAAAAGATTTAAAACGGCGGTGAATACAATAAATACAAAGATTGGTTTAATACCCTTTAATATATATTTAAATGGTATTTTACTTGATTTGATTGCCAGAAAAAGAAACACAATTACTGCACCGTAACCCCAGTAATTGTTTACGGCAAATATAAGCACAAGATATACAATAGTTAAAAGTATCTTTATTCTTGCGTCTATTTTATATAAAAAACTGTTGCCGGGGAAATACTGCCCAAGCGTAATATCTCTTATCATTATGTCAAAACTCCGTCCTTAAGATTTGAAAGTACTGCTTTTGTGGCTTCCTCTACCGTACATACATACTGTCCGCAGGTTTCATAAATAAGTTTTGTTACCTGTGGTGCTGACAAGCCGATTTTTTCAAGTTCATCATATCTTGAATACACTTCCATTGGTGTTCCATGCATAGCAATTGTGCCCTCGTTTAACACATAAAGCAAATCAACGGTGTTTGCTATGTCCTCCATACCGTGAGATACAATAATTATTGTAATGCCCTTTTCTTTGTGCATCTTTTTAATAAGGGCAAGTATGTCACGTCTGCCTTTAGGGTCAAGACCTGCGGTTGGCTCGTCCAATATAAGTACGTCGGGCTCCATAGCAAGTACCCCTGCTATTGCAACTCTTCGTTTTTGTCCGCCTGACAAGTCAAAAGGAGACTTTTCGTATTTTTTCTCAGAAATGCCTACGCTGTTTGCCGCCTCAACAACTCGTCTTTCTATTTCCTCTTTCGGAAGTCCTAAATTTTTTGGTCCGAAAGCAATATCTTCTTTTACTGTTTCTTCAAACAACTGGTGCTCAGGATACTGGAATACCACTCCGACTTTTGAACGTATCTCCTTCATACTGGTCTTTTTGTCTGCTATGTCAGTTCCGTCAACCTTAACAGTTCCCTTTGACGGTTTTAAAAGACCGTTAAAATGCTGAACAAGCGTCGATTTTCCGCTTCCCGTGTGCCCTATAATTCCAATTATCTTACCTTTGGGAATATACATTGTAATATCGGTAAGTGCCTTTTTCTCGTAAGGTCCGCCCACAGAATAGTCATGGCTTATATTATCCACTTCTATTGCAGGAGTTTCCTCAGAATGAGTGTGAACAGGAATTTCATTTTCCGCACCTTTGTTTACAAGTCCTTTAAGGACCGCTTCCGCCTCATCTATTGTTAAAACATTAGAGGGAACATTTAATCCCGCCTGTTTTAGCGAAAACATAAGTTCCGTAACCTGAGGAACGTCAAGTCCAAGTTGTTTTATTCTTTCCACCTGTGCAAAAACGTCTTTTGGAGTACCGTCCATTTCAATATGTCCGTTATCCATTACTATTACTCTGTCGGCAAGTACCGCCTCGTCCATATTGTGGGTTATTAAAACCACCGTCATACCCTGCTCTTTATTAAGTTTCTTAAGGGTTGACAA
>JAFQVC010000111.1 GCA_017408205.1 Clostridia bacterium
CTTGTAGTTGCACCAATCAAAGTAAACTTCGGCAAATCAAGGCGTATAGAACGTGCTGACGGACCTTGTCCTACAATAATATCTATTGCTCCGTCCTCCATTGCAGGGTAAAGCACTTCTTCTATAGACCTGTTGAGGCGGTGTATCTCGTCTATAAATAAAATGTCATTTTCAGAAAGATTGGTTAAAAGTGCCGCCAAATCGCCCTGTTTTTCAATAGCAGGACCGCTTGTAACTCTTATATTAACACCCATTTCGTTTGCAATAACACCTGCAAGGGTGGTTTTACCAAGTCCGGGTGGTCCGTACAAAAGAACGTGGTCCATTGGCTCGTTTCTTAACTTTGCGGCTTTTATAAATATTTCAAGGGATTCTTTTGCATTTTCCTGACCTACATACTCTTCTAATGTACGGGGTCTTAAAGTCACCTCAAAGTTTCCGTCCTCCGAAATATTTTTTGCAGAAATTATTCTTTCCTCTGACATGTTTTCACCTACTTCATAAGTTTTGTCTTTGTTAGTAATTTATAAATTGACTCCCCTTTAGGAAGCATCAGTACATCATCTTTTTTTATTGCACCAGTAAACAGTATAAGCAGTCCGTAAACCAGAACACCAAGAGCAACCGCCACAACTACGGACAGTCTCACACCCAATCCCAAGTTAAATGCCACTTTGTAACCTGCAAGTACAGGTATTGACATTACAAGTGCGCAAAACAAGGGCTTTATAACAAAATCGGTAACACTAAACCTGATTTTTGTAATCCTTATTAAGCAAATAATATTAAGCATTACTATAACAAAATAGCAGATAACTGTACCAATGGGTGCACCGTCAATGTTGTACTTTGGTGTACCCACAAGGTAATAGTTTGTAGCAATTTTTACTATTCCGCCTATCAGCATATTAATCATAGGTACAGACGGGTGACCGTAGGCCTGTAAAACCGCAGTTGTAACAGACAACAGCGACACAAAAACTATTGCAACAGACAATGACTGCAAAAGAGTTTCTGCAAGTCCGTTATTGTAAAGTGTAATCAAAATCGGTTTTGCCAAAGCAAAAAGACCTACACCGCAAGGAAGTGCCAGAAGAATAGTAATTTTTATAGCACCCTTTGTTACTCCGTTACTTACAACAAAGTTCTTTTTTGCTATAGCCGCCGCAATGGCAGGTACAACGCTCATGGCTATTGCCGCAACGATAGTTAAAGGCAGGTTGAAAAGCGGTATTGCATAGCCGTTATAAAGACCATAAAGTTTAGTTGCAAGTTGTGAATCAATGGCACCTGTAAAAGTGGTAACATCAACAAGGCTTCCGTATTTTACCATAAACTCCTCTGTAACCTGAGTTATGGACTGCAAACGTCTTGTTATAGTTGCCATATCAATTAATGTTGTTATACTTGCAACAGATGCACCAATTGTTATGGGCACAGAAATTTTAATAAGTTCTTTTGCAATACTTTTTACGCTTCTTAAAGGCTCTGAACTACTGTAACTTTTCTCTTTAAACCTTTTAACAAGATAAATGGCAACCAGAATAACAGACCCGAGAACCGTACCCATTGTTACACCGAAAATTGCACCTGATGCGGCTTTTGCAACACTTACATTCATAAAATAATATGCTAAAAGATAACCGAAAATAAGTTTGCCCACCGCCTCAGTCACTTCTGAAATGGCAGTTGGATACATATTTTGGTGGCCCTGAAAATATCCTCTTAAAGATGACATTACAGAAACAAAGAATACTGCAGGTGCAATTGCCTTAATAGGTCCTGCGGCATCAGGAGTTTTTAAAAATCCTGCAAATGCCTCTGCACCGAAGTACAAAACTGCTGTACCTATTGTTCCTACACACAAAAGCATTGTAAATGCCACTTTGAATATGCGGTCTGCCTGACGGTGGTATCCCAAAGCCACACTTTCCGAAACCATTTTCGAAATTGCTATCGGAAAACCGGCAGTTGCAATTACAAACAAAATTGTATAAACTGTGTAGGCAGAGCCGAAAAGCCCCATACCCTCCTCACCGATAAGGTAAGTAAGAGGCAGTTTAAAACCTGCACCTATTATTTTTACCAGAAGATTTGCACAAACAAGCACAAATGCCCCCTGCAAAAATGATTGTTTCTTCATTTCTGACATTTATAAGTCCTCCTGATTATTTATAAAGTCATAAAACTGTTGTTTTGAAAATACGGCATTAATAGTGTCAAGAAGCATTGTTGAAGACAAATTAACGGGCAATCCCAAAGCGGTTGCCAGTTTCTGACGTTTTTGCTTACTGTCATTATTTCCGCTGAAACCTAATGCGTAAAATTCCGATTTGGTAATCTTATCCCCTTTGGCAGTTCGCACCGCCTGAGACATTACCGCATCAATAATTATCTGGTCGTTTATTCCCTCTACTCCTAAAATTCCTTCTGCTCCGCCTTTGTCTTTTCTTTTTTCTTTGCCTTTTATCTGGGGCACAAATACGTTTTTTACATTGGCGTCTCCCACTATTTCACGGACTTTGTTTCTTATACGAAGCCCCGCTTTGTCGGAGTCGGTCAGCACTATTATTCCCCTTTTTTCTGCTAAAAGCCGAAGCATCTGTGCTTTCTCTTTGTTTTTATATATCCGAAAGCCGTCTGTTGTTACAACTAATGTATCAAACAGACTTTGCAGTTTTATTTTATCGTATTTCCCCTCAACTATAATTACTTCGTCAATTTTAATCATATCAGAAAAATGTTAACTGGTTGCTTTCGGGCATACCGTCAAGCACGCCTTGCTCCTTCATTAATTCTATAACAGTTTTGTTTACTTTAGAACGGTTTCTTAAATCTTCTATTGAAGAAAACTCCCCGTCTTTTCTCGCTTCCACAATTGATACAGCGGCATTTGCGCCAAGTCCCGGCAAAGCGTTAAGAGGCGGCATAATGCCCTTTTCCGTACCTGTAAATTTAACTGCATCTGATTTATATAAATCAATATTGTCAAACTCTATTCCTCTTGCAAACATTTCACAAACAATTTCAAGTATTGTAAGAACGTTTTTGTCCTTTGCACTTGCGTCACGTCCCAATGCATCAAGACGGCGTCTTTCTGCCCACGCAGACTCCTTGTTGCACATAATTGAACTGTCAAACTCGTCTGCCCTTACTGTTAAGTGGGCAATATAGTATGCCTTTGGATAATGCACCTTAAACCACGCAATCCTGAACGCCATAGTAACATAAGCAACGGCGTGTGCTTTCGGGAACATATACTTGATTTTCTGGCAACTGTCAATATACCACTGAGGAATGTTGTTTTCATTTAATATGTCGATTTCGTCCTGCTTTAAGCCTTTGCCCTTTCTTACGTGCTCCATAATGTCAAAAGCATTTTTAGCAGGTACTCCCGCGTACATAAGATAAATCATAATATCGTCACGGGTACAAATAGCATCTTTCAGTGAACATACACCCTGATTAATGAGGTCCTGAGCATTATTTAGCCACACGTCTGTACCGTGTGAAAGACCTGATATACGGCACAGTTCAGAAAATGTAGTGGGCTTTGTATCCACAAGCATCTGCCTTACGAATTTTGTACCGAATTCAGGCACACCAAATGTACCTACGGGACTTCCGATGTCATCTTCCGTTACACCAAGTGCCTCGGTGTTAAGAAACAAACTCATAGTGTCCTTGTCATCAAGGGGTATGGTTTTTGCATCGATACCAGTTAAATCTTCAAGCATTCTGATAACTGTAGGGTCATCGTGGCCCAGTATATCAAGTTTTAAAAGGCGTCCGCTTATTGAATGATAATCAAAATGAGTAGTAATAATATCTGTATCGTTATCGTCAGCGGGATGCTGAACAGGACAGAATTCGTGAATGTCGTGTCCTTTAGGTAAAATCATTACACCGCCCGGGTGCTGACCTGTGGTACGTTTTACACCGCCAACACCGCTAATCAGTCTGTCAATTTCCGCATTGGACGCAACTATTCCTTTTTCGTCCAGGTACTTTTTAACAAAGCCATAAGCAGTTTTGTCTGCCAGAGTGGCTATTGTACCTGCACGGAATACGTGTCCCTCACCAAACAAAACCTCTGTATATTTGTGGGCTTTTGGCTGATAATCACCTGAAAAGTTAAGGTCGATATCAGGCTCTTTGTCCCCTGCAAAACCAAGGAATGTTTCAAAGGGAATGTCGTGCCCGTCTTTGTATAACATTTCACCGCATTTCGGGCACACCTTGTCAGGCATATCAACACCGCAACCGTAAGAGCCGTCAGTTATAAACTCACTGTACTGGCATTTTTTACATACATAATGGGGCGGCAGTGCATTAACCTCGGTAATGTCACTTAAAAAGGCAACAAATGATGAGCCAACAGAACCTCTTGAGCCAACCAGATACCCGTCTTCGTTACTCTTTTTAACAAGTCGCTGGGCGATTAAATACATAACTGAAAAGCCGTAAGTTATAATTGAGTGAAGTTCCTTGTCCATTCTTGCACGTACTATTTCGGGAAGGTCCTCACCGTATATTCTTTTTGCCTTTGCCTCGCTCATTTCCTTTATTTCGTCGGGAGCGTTAGGCCATACAGGCGGAAATGTACCGTCAGGAACAGGAAGCATTTTTTCGCACATATCTGCAATTTTATTGGTATTTGTTACAACAATTTCATAGGCCTTTTCAGGAGGCAGATATGAAAACTCGCTTAACATTTCCTCTGTTGTTCTGTAATAAAGAGGTGCCTGACTGTCAGCATCATCATAGCCCTGACCTTTTTGCAGAATTGCTCTGTAAATAGAATCTCTCGGTTCTAAAAAGTGAACGTCGCAGGTTGCAACTACGGGTTTTCCGAAAAACTCTCCAAGGTTTATAATACGTTTGTTTATCTCTATTAATTTTTCCTTGTTTTCAACAATGTTTTTCCTTATCATAAATTCATTGTTGCCAAGGGGCTGAATTTCTAAATAATCATAAAACCTTGCTATTGCCGCAACTTCTTTGTTTGACTTACCCTGCTGGATACTTCTGTATAATTCTCCCTGTTCACAGGCAGAGCCAATTATAAGACCGTCACAGTATTTTAAATAAAGTGCCTTTGTAACTCTCGGTCTTTTGTAAAAACTCTCCAGATGGGAAGCAGAAATAATCTTATAAAGATTTTTAAGTCCCGTATAGTTTTTTGCAAAAACAACCGCATGGTGATAGCCCTTCTTTTTAGGGTCTTTTTCTTCATCGAATGCAGTATTGACATCGTCTGTTGTAGTGATTTCCATATCATTAAGACGTCTTGCAAATTCAAGATAAATCTGTGCCGTTGTTTCTGCATCGTTAACTGCTCTGTGATGTCCCTCCAAAGAAATATTAAGTGCCTTTGCCACAAAATCAAGTTTGTGCTTTGGCAAATCGGGCAAAAATCCACGTGCCAATTCTACTGTATCAATATATGTGTGTGCAAAACCCTCTATGCCAAGCCTTTTTGCAGTTTCTTTAACAAAACCGATATCAAAGGATGCGTTATGTGCAACTAAAACACTGTCTTTGCAAAATTCCAGAAACTGTGGCATAACGGTTTCAATGAACGGTGCATCTTTTACCATATCGTCTGTAATGTTTGTCAGTTCCACAATTTTTGACGGTATGGGCTTTTTAGGGTTAATAAAAGTTGAAAATCTGTCAACTATTTCCCCGTCCTGAATTTTTACTGCACCGATTTCTATTATTTCTTCTGTTTCCTTGTTAAGACCTGTAGTTTCCGTGTCAAATACTACCACGCTTTTTGTAAGGGATTGTCCGTCTGCACAAAAAACAATTGGCTTACCTATGTTTACAAGATATACTTCGCAACCGTATAAAACTTTAATATCCGTCTTTTGTGTGGCATTCATCATAAAGGGAAACGCCTGAACAACGCCGTGGTCTGTAACTGCTATTGCTTTATGTCCGAATCTTTTGCAGTTTTTAATAAGTTGGTCTATATTTACAGTTGAATCCATACTGCTCATCTGTGTATGCAAATGAAGTTCAACTCTCTTTTCTTCTGCATTGTCTGTTCTTTCTGTTTTTACCGCCTCGTTTATATCGTAAACAGAAAGCACAATTTCTCTTGAATATTTATCGTAGCCAACATTACCTTTAATTCTTATATATACGCCTTTTTTAAGCCGTTCGCTTACGCTTTCATACACCTGCTGACTGTCTATAAATATTTTACAACTGATGGAATTTGTATAGTCGGTTACAGGGAAAATCACAATGTACTTTTTGTCCCTTGTAATACGTACATCTATTTCTTTAGTAAATATTTCACCTTCAATTACCACGTTGCCTGACAGTTCGTTAATGTCAGCAATAGGCATAATATCGGTGTCCTTTATTTTTCTGCCGTAAATAATTGTACTGTTTTCTTTAACTTTCTGTTTTGCAATTTCCGCCTTTGTCTGCTCTACTTCACGCTGAAAATTTTCAAGTTCTTCTCTGGCGCTTTCCTCTGAAATTCCTGAAGACGTAACTGTTACGTCAACATCAAAAAGGTCTTTAATTTTATTTGTAAGTGCTCCCTTAAAGTCTTTTTCTATAAGTGAGCAGTTAAATTTTATATTAATGTTGTCCCCGTCAAAACTGAACTGTCCGTTTTGCAAGAACATTGCAACGTCGGCATCTTTTATGTATTTTATAATTTCGGGCATCAACTCTTTACTGTAACACTCACTACTAAAAACTGGAGCAATTTCTACAGCGTTTAAGTTGTAACTGTCTTTTATTTTTTGACAGATTTCAGTTAACGTATCGCTTTTTATAAACTGATTAAATTTAGCATTAACATAAATTTCACGCAAATCTTTATATAATTTTGTATTGGTTATCTCACCGTCAAATTTCACATTTCCCCAGATTTCGGGAAAAAGTTCTGATAAGTGTAGCAATTATATCTCTCCTATTTCTCTTAGTAATTCGTCAACAATATTTTCTTCCGCTATTTTTCGCACAGTTTCGCCTTTTTTGAACAAAACCGCACAGCCGTCGCCACCTGCAATACCAATGTCCGCGTCCTTTGCTTCCCCTGGACCGTTTACCACGCATCCCATTACTGCAACGGTTATGTTTTTATCCACATTGTAAAGTGCATCCTGCACCTTGTTTGCTATTTCCACAAGATTTATTTTACATCTTCCGCAAGAGGGACAGGATACAAAATTAACTCCCTCTTTTCTTATGCCTAACGCCTTAAGCAGTGCTATACCTGCTTTTGGCTCTTCTACAGGGTCTGCAGTTAATGACACCCTTATTGTATCTCCTATCCCGTCAAGCAACAAAGCACCTATACCTGCGGAGGACTTAATAAGACCGCCGTAAGCCGTTCCCGCCTCTGTTACTCCCACGTGCAAAGGATAATTTGTAGTTTCGCTTATCATTCTGTATGCCTGTACGGTTTTCTCTACATCTGACGCCTTTAATGACAAGGCAATATCGTCAAAATCGTATTTGTTAAGAAGTCTTACGTGCTCCATAGCACTTACAACCATTGCTTTTGCAGTGCGTCCGTATTTCTTTTCTGTTTCTTTCTCAATAGAGCCAAGGTTTACACCAATTCTTATCGGAATTTTATATTGTCTGCACTTGTCAGCCACTTCTTTTACTTTATTTTCGTCGCCAATATTTCCCGGGTTAATCCGTATTTTTGCCGCACCGTTTTCAGCGCACATAAGGGCTAATCTGTAATCAAAATGTATATCTGCAACAACGGGTATAGGTGAGGAAGAGCATATTTTTGAAAAAGCCGCAGCCGCTTTTTCATCTGGAACTGCAAGGCGTACAATATCGCACCCTGCATTGTAAAGCCCCTTTATCTGCTCTATTACTTGGGCGGCATTTCTTGTGTCAACATTACACATACTCTGAACAGTAATTCTGTTACCTCCGCCGATTTTAACTCCGCCCACATCTATAACCTTTGTTATTTTCCTATCCATAACTAACTCCTAAATATTCTTATTAAATCATTACCCGTAGCATAAATCATAAGCCCGAATAAAAGGACAAGACCTATAAAATGAACTATACCCTCTTTTTCAGGGGGAATATCTTTTCTTATAACCGCACTTACCAGTACAAAGAAAATTCTTCCGCCGTCAAGGGCAGGTATGGGTAAAAGATTAAAAACACCAAGATTAATTGTAATAAACGCCACAAGAACTAAAAGGGGAATATACGACCCCTCCTCCTTTGCAGAATCTGCGGCATTACCTATTTCGCTTACTATTCCTGCAGGACCTGACAAATTATTAAGCCCTACTTTGCCCGTAATCAAATCACCTAAAGATGTAATTACCATTTTAGAAAAATCCACAGTATTTCTGTAAGCATAAAATAATCTGTTGCCGAAATTCAGTTCTTTTACTCCCGACATAAAACCAAGTAAAACCCTGCCGTCTTCGTTTTTTGGTGTAATTGTTACAACTTTGGTTTCGCCGTTTCTTTTTAAAGTCAGTTCTACGGGCTGTTCGCCGTTTCTTGCTATTTCCGTATTAAGATTTGTGCTTGTATAAACTCTTTTTCCGTTTACTTTTGTTATTTCGTCACCTGACATAAGTACGTTATATGCAGGATAATTTTCAAGTACCGTATCAACAACGGGAACAACTACCGCTTTAGTCTGGAACATAATTATAACGAACAGCAAAAATCCCGTAATTATGTTCATAATGGCACCCGATGCAAGGATAAGCAGTTTTTTCGGTCTGCTTTTACTACTGAACGAGCCTTCACTTTCCGACTCCTCGTCCTCACCCTCCATTTTGCAGTATCCCCCGAAAGGAATTGCCCTTAATGAAAAAAGCGTTTCTTTTCCCTGCTTTTTAAAAAACGCAGGTCCCATTCCTATTGAAAATTCGTGAACAGTTACTCCGCATATTTTTGCAGAAATAAAATGGCCAAACTCGTGTGCCGTAATTATAAGGCAAAATACCAGAATGGCAATAAGTATGTTAAGCATTTCACCAGTCCTTTAAAATTTTGTTTCTTATTTCTCTGTCTGTTTCTATTATATCATCAATAGTTGGATTTAATGTATTTTCATGCTCCGTCATGGCTTTTTCTACAATTTCTGCAATTTGCAAAAACTTGATTTTACCTTGCAAAAACAAGGATACTGCCACTTCGTCAGCACCGTTTAAAACTGTCGGCATTGTACCGCCCTTTTTACCCGCATCTATTGCAAGAGAAAGACAGTTAAAAGTATCTGTGTCCGGCTTTTCGAAAGTAAGGCTTCCGATTTTTGTTAAATCAAGTGGTGGTACATTTGACGGCACTCTTTTTGGATAACAAAGTGCATAATGAATTGCAAGACGCATATCAGGTACAGACAGTTGAGCAATTACGCTGTTGTCACAAAATTCCACCATAGAATGGACTATGCTTTGTCTGTGTACCAAAACTTCAATATCGTCATAATCTACACCGTAAAGCCACTTTGCCTCAATCACCTCAAAGCCCTTATTCATAAGAGTAGCACTGTCAACAGTTATCTTTTGCCCCATGTCCCAGTTGGGATGGTTTAGGGCCTCTTTAACTGTTACGTCTTTTAGCATATCTCTTGTTTTTCCGTACTGTGAGCCCCCTGATGCAGTAATAATAAGTTTTTTAACTTCTTGGCTTTCATGGTTACCGATACACTGAAAAATTGCACTGTGTTCACTGTCAACGGGCAATATGCTTACCCCTTGTTTTTTTGCCTCGTTAATTACAATATCCCCTGCAGTTACCAGAGTTTCCTTGTTGGCAAGGGCGATATTTTTACCGTTCTCAATAGCAAAAAGAGTGGGAACAAGCCCTGCTATTCCCACAACAGATGTTACCACCGTATCAATTTCATTTAACGCCGAAACTTCGCATAAGCCGTCCTCACCGCCCACTACACGGACAGATGTATCAGACAAGGCAATCTTTAACAGTGCGGCGTTTTTTTCGTCTGCAACCGCCACAACTTTCGGTCTGTATTTTCTTGCTTGTTGTTCTAATAATTGTATATTGGAATTACCGCTTAGTCCCAAAACCTCAAGGTCTTTATTA
>JAFQVC010000112.1 GCA_017408205.1 Clostridia bacterium
ATGGTTTTTATGACACGCTGATTGCATTGATTAACGATCTGGTAAAACAGGGCGCCGTAACGGAAGAAATACATAAGTTGTATGATGTAATAACAGATGTGAATGAAGATACAATAGTTCCTATACTTAAAGGCATTGTGAAATAACAAAACGAAATCTTTGAAAATAATACAGGTATTTTACAATCCTTTTATGGCCAGTGAATTTGGTATAAGGTGAATTGTATTTTATCGGTGGATACAAAACAGTAATTTTTTTATAAATACACCATATATACTGAATATAATATTACAAAGGGGTGTTTTTATGAATGCAATAGTAGTTTACAAAACAAAATACGGTTCCACAAAAACTTATGCAGAGTGGATAGGTGAAGAACTTAACTGTAAAACAGCAGATGCTAAAGAAATTACAATAGATGAACTTGAAAAATATGATACCATAATATACGGCGGAGGCCTTTATGCAGAAATCATAAACGGGTTAATTCTTATTACTAAAAACATTGAAAGATTAAAAAACAAAAAGATAGCGGTTTATACCACAGGTATAACACCTCTTGACTGTCGCGATTATTATGATAAAATTGTTATTGAAAAGAATTTTAAGAACGGATTGCCCCAATGTATAAAGATTTTTAATTTTACAGGCAAAATGATTATAAATGAACTTACTGCCGTGCATAAAGCGGCGCTGAAAACATTGAAGAAAATAATGAGTTCAAAAAAAGAACCGACGGAAATGGAAAAACTTCTTATAGAACTTTGTGATGCAGACGGTGATTTTTGTGACCGTTCTCAGATTGCCGAACTGGTAAAATACATAGTTTCTTAATAATTAAACCTGACGGGAGGCGAAATTGTGATACAGGAAATAATAACACAAGAGGATAAACAATCAACTGATATTTTTATTTGCTACAGAGCAGATTTGGGTGCTGACTGGGGCAGAGAAATATACGAGTGGATGGGAAATAACGAAGACTGCAATTTCGGCAAAGTGTATTATTCTGAATTTGTAAATGCAAATTTTATCAACGACATAGCCCCCGTTATAGAAAGTGCTAAATATATTGTGGTGGTAGCAACCAATAACTTTACTTCGGGGTTTCCGAAAACAGAAGAAGAAATAGATAACGGAGATGTTGTGACTGCAAAAGAAACTCTGGCGATTATGAGACGTCTTAAATCAGACAACCCGCCCAGACTTGTGTTTTTACACGCAGGTATGTTTAATGAAGAGGATAAGAAAAATATAACTGCAATTGCAGAAATGGTGGCGGAAAATTGCGAGCAGGCACTGTGGCTTGCAAACTGTTACATAACTGCAGGTATTCATAATTTACATTCAAGAGGCAAAGATGCTCTGCAGGAGGCGGAGTTTAAATCATTTCTTTCTTTTGTGGCTAAAGAGACTAATCTTGTAAGGCACAATGCAGTAAAAAATATGAAGATTGATGCTCCTGCCAATTTGCTTATGTTACCGCAGGTTATACAGGTTACAGATGCGGAGCAGAAACCGGAATACTTAAACATTGAACAGTTGGCAACCCGTATCATAAATCTGCCCGAAAATGAACGTGTTGCGCTAATTTGCGGTAATGGAGGAATGGGTAAAACCACGCAACTCAAATACCTTTGCAAAAAGAAACAGGAGGAATATTTAAATAATTATCAGACTGACGGGGATGACACCATATATTTCTATCTGCCTGCATATAAAATTGCAGAATACGGAAACTTGTTTCGTGCTCTTTTGAAGGAAACAAAAAATGCAGATGTTTACACCAACGAACAGGCAGAAGATTTTGTTCTGCAGAAATTATGCGAAATTAAAAGCGAAACTGTTGCACCTTGTCTTTTGTGCATTGACGGTTTTGACGAAGTTGACGACCCTGCAGTTATAAAACATATATCTGACAAAATTAAACTTATGCGGGAGAAAGGTGTTGCAATACTTATAACATCAAGAAACGCTGCTAAAATGGATATTGCAAAACTTGAGTGCGTAATAGAACCGTTAAAGTATGAAAATGTTATCGAAAGTTTGCCCGTTAAATACCGTCCCGAAAGTAAAGACAGCCGACTTGCGAAACTTCTTTGCACACCTTTTTATTTCAGTATGTATAAAGAAACAGTTACAGACGACGGTGCTGTAACATTTGGTGAACTTTATAAAAATAACAAGGACAAGTTCTTTTATCACGAAAATCCGAGATTCCCAGGTGAACTCATCTGGAATTACGTTATGCGACATATTGCCAAAAGTGCAAGAAACGATATGGCTATTGACATAAGCGACAGAGAAAACTATTTTTATCTTTTATATATGCTTCCCTTGGTTGCATCAAAAATGGTTACATACAAACAACAAAGAATACCGGAAGGGGAACTTTGCAGTTTTTATAACAGCGTAAAAGAAGGTGTGACGGGATGGAAACCGTTCTGGAGGGTTAATTCCGTTTCAAACCGCCTTGGAATTGACATAAAAGACATTCCTGAATTTTGCAGTTTTATAGATTTTTGCACCAAAACTTTTCCTCTTATAAAAACAGATTTACAGGACAATACCGTCTGTTACAAATTTAACCACGGTATATTACAGTTGTTTTTTACTGCTTTAAATACAGTCAACAGTATTTCTGCAATAGATAAAGATACAGATTTGTCGGAACTTGATATTGCCAAAAAATTAATTCCAACCCAACAGTTAAGCATAATCGGTGAAATATGCGGAGACAAACAAAATATTCCGTATTATGACGAAGAATGGAAAGTTGCTGTTCCCTGTATGGAGAATAATCTTATAAGCAGAACTTTCGATAATATCAGGAAAAACAAAGGTGATGAAGATACTTCTGTACTTGTTAATAATTTGTTTTCTGTTTTAAAAGAGGTACGTGTTCAGAACGACGGAATGGCAGATTTGTCAGGCGTTGATTTTTCGTACCTCGATTTAACAAAATGTTGTTTAAATCTTATCATTTTTTCGCGTCATTCACAGGGTAGTAATCTTTGTGCCAAATTTGACGGAGCGAAATTTGATGCGGCAGTATCTTTTGGTTACGGTCCTAAAATAAGCGACAATGCCAACATAATTGTTTCACAGGTTGCAGTGCGGAATTCTTTCCTTATAACCGTTAATGACCACGGTATTATTAATATGTGGGACATAAAGACGGGGGCGTTTTTGGATAACTACAGTATTGAGGCGGACAACAAAAGCCACAACATAAGCGATATTATATGCGTAAACAACAATGAAATTTATGTTGCCTGCGACAACAATATTGTAAAACTGATACTTAATACACAGTTTAAAAAACTTGAGTTTTGCGAGATTTATCGTATAAAATCCAAAGCGGTGAAACATCTTGGTTACAACAAAAAAGACGGTCTTTACTATCACACGACACAGTCGCCTGTTGACAGATACGATATTAACAACAAACTGGTAAAGCCCACCGCTACAGATGCTTCTTATCCCATGGATATATGGTATTGCGACGGCGTAGTTTCAAAAGACGGAACAACCGCTTACAGCATCGGACTTGGTCCTGCTACAGGAAGAGGAAATCTGTATTCTGCAGGAGATATTGTAAAGCACGTCTGGAACAGCGACGAGGGCAGATATGACAGTTTCGTATTTTGCACTCTTAAGCAACTTAACGATGTTGTAAAGGCATCTCACTTAAGCAACGGTCATTTGTATTTTTCAAAAGAGGAAGATAAACTTTATTTTAACTTTACTGCTGACAGAAGCAGAAACAAACAAAGTGAAGTTATTGTGTTTGATATTTCAAAAGACCAATGGGAAATTGAGGAATACATACGACTTCATACAAGTCACCACTTTACTGTAAATTCAATGTGTTTTGACGGAGGGAATATATGGTTTTCTTCGTATCTTTCCGTTTACAAACTTGACAAGCAACATTCTCTTAAACTGTTTTGCGGTGGCGACGGTCAGTTAATTACTGCACGGTTTATGCCTGATACGAAGAGCTTTTATACCATTTCCAACAACCCTATAAGAATTCAGGAATTTGACTGCAGCACATTTCCTTTTGTGTGTAAAAAACAGATAATTCCAAAGGGTATAATGCAGGCAAAACTTAATTCTCTCGGTTTTGAGTTTTTTGATGGTATAACTTTCTCGGAAACGGGAGAAAAAGCGTATGCGAATTATCCAAAGCAGGTTCGCGTTATACTTTATGATGATAAAAGAACTACTGTTTATTGTGTTGATATGTCTAACGGATTTGTATATACCAATAAAAACATCAGGTATGCAAGTACCGAGATGATTTTGTCACCTGTTGTATCTTTTGAAAATGAAAAGTTTACTTTGCAGATAAGAAACAAGACGGTAAACGCTGTTAGTTTTAAAGACACAAAAGAGGTGCTTGGCTCAGTGGAAATACATCCTGAATGGTTGTTTGCGGACTGTTCTTTTGAAGGGGCGGATTTTGGTGAACAAGGAATGCCTGAGGCGATAAAACCGTACGTTAAAAACGGGTTTGACGAGGTTGAAGAAGTTGTAGCCGAAACTGACGAGAACAATGAACCTGAACAAGATTATGATATACCGGAGGAATAATAATGAATAAATTACATATTTTTGAGGTTGGAACAGTTGTTGAAAACAGCACAGATTCAGGTAGCGTTTTTAAACTTCCAAAAGCATTGGGTAGATACTATGCCACAAAGGTTGAACTAAAGGATGGAACTATAGCCACCTGTTATTCCTTTTCTTCATATTCTGCGGGGGATATAGTATGCGGCTTTACATTAAGGGAAATCAACAATGTATTATGTGGTGTTATTATTGACAACGGTTTGTTGGATTCTGACGAAAATTTTGAAGGTTTTTCGGAATACGAGTCCTTTATGCTTTATCAGAATTTCCAGAAACCGAACAGAGAAGCAAAAATTTCTGACGAAGATTTTGTAAAACAATATCTTGAGCAAAACGGCGGTGTTTGTCTTGTAAAATCATCTGTAAAAGAATGTGTTATTAATAACGTAAAAGCCAAAAGATTCAAGTATTGCAAGTCAAAAATTGTTGTGCCTTTCGGCAATTGCAATATTGAAATCACAAATTGTCCCATTGATTATTATGTGGAAACGGATGAAACGATATATGTGTATTTTTATATAGATTGCAAGGGGGAACTGCATGTATTTCCTATTGCAAAATGTTTTAACCATGTAATTTACAAAAAATTTGAAATAATTTTAAAGTTGCTTTCTGACCAAAACTTTTTACTTGCAGGGTTTATATTATTCGAAAGCCAAAAAGGTAAATGGAAAATTGATGAGAAAGTAAGAATAATGATTACTTCTGAAGCAATAAAGGGTAAAGGTCAGGGAAAACAATGCTATGCAAGGGCAATAAGTATGTATCCTAATAACAAAGACGAAATAGAATTTGATGGCACATTTTTTTATGAATCAACACCTACCGAAAAAGGAGAAATTTTTGAGGCACTTATAAAAAGCGATTATACGTTCAAGAAACAAGTAAACACGAATAACGAAGAAAGAAAAGTCAGGGTGTGTTTTACGGATGATGCACTGACTGTGAAAGAAAAAGACGTTTTCTCTGTTGAATTGCAAAAGTTCTATAATCATGAATTTGAATTCGCTGTGCAGAATGGTGTTATCGGAACCCTGCATTATGATGTTTTAAACTGGATAGGAATTCTTGGTTTTGCAACTGAAATGGATATTTTGCGTCTTATATTAAACGGAATAATCCCTGAAGATACAGAATCTCTTTCACAGGAACAGCGTAAAATATTAAAAGAACTTAAAAATGAAAACAATATTGTAAGTGCGGAGTTTTCAGACCAGGAAAGAAGAATTGTTAACTATAACAATTACTTTGGTTTTATCCTGCCTAAAAAAATAATAAATAAATTAAGCGGACAAGGTCTCATAAACAAGGCGTGTTTTTCAACAGGAAACAAAAAGGATAAAACTGCTACAATACTTTATATTACTAAAATGGGGCGTGAGTTACTTGCTGTTTTAGGAAAAAACAAAGTAAAATGCGACAGTTATGCAGTTTTAAGAACACCTCTTTATGTTAAGAGAATTTTAGCTTCAAATCAGTTGCTGAATTCGTTGCTTGATGCCTTTTGCAAATGGGGTGAATTTCAATATGAAGATGTATCGGTGCTTCCTACAGTAATACTTGATACCTCCGAAACTGAAGAGACTGACCTTGCAAGAGTGGGCTTCTCTGTTGATATTACCAAAAATGACAATACCGTTACTTTTATGGGTGATGCGGTAAGAAA
>JAFQVC010000113.1 GCA_017408205.1 Clostridia bacterium
ATTTACGGTTTTGATTTTTTAGGGCCTATAGATACCCACTGGCACACTTTCGGTTACGACGTAGGTATGATGAACGAGTTTTACAAACTGAAACCGGGGGAAACTGTAAAAAATGTACTTACATACAACAGCCCCACCGTTATTTTGACTGACATTATGAAAAACACAAATTATTACAGCGGCGATACCCTTAACTGTAATTTTTATGTGTCGAACTTTAGTGACGATTACAAGCAGGGTGAACTGAAAATTACTGTTTCCCATAAGGGCAGGGCAATTTATAAAGAAAAGGTTAATGTTAAAGATGCAGTTTTCGGTGAAGTAACAAAGGTACACGCTTTTTCATATAAAATGCCTTACACAGACAAATATATGGAACTGAAACTGACTGCGGAATATAAAGGAATAAAAAACAGTTGGGACATATATCTGTTCCCCGAAAACAATTGTGACGTGGGTGACCTTGTAATTACAAACAACAAAGAGGAAATGATAAATGCCCTTAATGACGGAAAAAATGTGGCGGTTATAGGGGAAACACCTTTTGAAACTCTGCCCACTTTGTGCAGAATAGGTCTTGCAGGGCGTACCTCGGGGAACCTTGCAACAGTAATAAACAGTCACCCCATAACTAAAGACATAAAGGACAATTACTGTAACTGGCAGTTTAACAAAATGCTGGAGGGCGGAAATGCAGTATGCTTTAATACGGACAAAGTACCCTTTAACCCCATTATTGAGGTGGTTTCCACTCATAAATACATTATAAAACAGTCAGCCCTTTTCGAGTTAAATGTAGGAAAAGGGAAACTGATTGTATGCTCATTTAATTTTGATGAAACTGACCCTTGTGCCAACTGGTTTAAAAATAAAATAATTTCCTATGCAAACAGTAATATGTTTAAGCCAAAAGACAGCATAACCGTAAAAGAACTGGAAGCGTTTTTAAATCAGAAGACGGAAAAAGCAGAGGGAAACACAAATTTCGCATTTAACCAGAACGATGCAACCGCAAGGAGGAAATAAAATGAAAAATACATACCAGTATAATATGGAACTTATGAAAAAGATAAAACCCTCCATGTCGTATAACGGGGAAAATCTTCCCAAGTGGCAAAAAGAGGCAAAAGAGAAACTTGCGCAGTTATTGGGCCTTGACAGATTTACAAAAGTTGTACCCAATGTTCAAATTGAGTACGTAAAAGGCAACGAAACACGATTTACTTTTTTAAGCGAAGAGGGGTACAGAGTGCCCTGCCATCTGCTTTTGCCTGAGGGCGTTGACAATCCGCCACTTATGATATGCGTACAAGGTCATTCAACAGGTATGCACATTTCTCTTGGCAGACCAAAATACGAGGGTGACGCCGAAAAAATTGTAAGCGGAGACAGAGATTTTGCAATAAGAGCATTAAAAGAGGGTTTTGCCGCAGTTACAATAGAGCAGAGGAACTTCGGAGAATTAAGCAGTGTTGACGGAAAACCGGGCTGCATATACTCCAAACTAACTGCGGAATTGTTTGGCAGAACAACAGTAGGTGAGCGTGTATGGGATGTTATGCGTCTTATAGACGTAATAGAAGCACAGTTTAATACTGTTGTTGATACAAAAAGAATTTGTCTTATGGGTTGCTCCGCAGGAGGTACTACAACTATTTATACTGCCGCACTTGAGGAAAGAATAGTTTTGGCTATGCCCATTTGTGCGGTTTGCACTTACAAAGACTCAATTGGAGGTATGCCTCATTGCCCCTGCAACTATGTTCCCCATATTGCAGAGTATTTTGATATGAACGACTTAATTGCAATGGCGTGTCCCAAATATTATATTCAGGTAAACGGAGAACAGGATAATATATTCCCTATAGCCCCTGCAAAAGAGGTTTATGAAAAAGGAATTATGGCGTACAAAGATATGGGAATAGAGGACAGATGTGCTTTTGTTATGGGCCCCGGCGGACACAGATTTTATGCAGATTTAAGTTGGCCACATGTTCATAAATTTATAAA
>JAFQVC010000114.1 GCA_017408205.1 Clostridia bacterium
TATGCCCACGGACAATTACTTAAAAGAAGTTTACGGAAAGGATTATGTTAAAAACTGGGTTTCAGACCAGAACTTTTTATACAAAGACGGTGTTCCCGTTATGTCGGGAATGGACAATGTGTATTACATAATGGGCGGTGGTATGCTGACCGCGTCCCAATTATTATATGAAGACGGTAAAATTACTGACATTTTGTTTGACAATGACGGTGACAGTACAGTAACGAAACAGTCATCTACAATGATGGGCAAAGTTTCACGGACACAGGGCAACAACGTGGCGGTATTTAATGTGCGTCACGGTGAAATGCTTAAGTCAGAGGAAGTTGCAAAATATATACTGTCTGTTCTGGAGGGCGAAAACAAATACACCAATACTGCAGAGGCACAAGGTTATGACGTTGTAAAAATAGTTGGCGATGTTAAAGTCAAACTGTCAGGGGAGTCAGGAAACATTGAAAGTACATCAATGTATGTGGAAAACAATTACGGAGTAAGCATAAAGCCCGACAGTAAAAACACCATAGTTGCCGCTGTGGGTGAACAAAACTTAATAACAATTACCGGTAATTCAGAGGGATTTGTTGATTTGTACGTAAAAAGTTATGACAAAAACAACAAACTTTCCTACAACAATACATTTATACAGATTCCCGTTACAAAGAACACAGTAGTTAAAAGCATAATAACCGATGGAGATATGTGGTTATATACCGACTTTGACAACGACGGCGTGTTTGACGACAGTATAAAGTCGGAGAAAGACGGACAGAAACTTTTAGTTACTGATACTCCTGTTGCATCTGCGGTGGGCGGAAAATACAGAAAATTCGTAAACGTAAAACTTGATACTGCTACAAAGGGTGGCAAGATATATTATACGTTAGACGGTTCAGACCCCATTACAAACGGGAAACTGTATATGGGTGAATTGAAAATAGACAAGTCCTGCAAACTGATTGCAGTTACTGTAAAGGACAAATATACATCAGGTCCCGTGCTGACAGAAGAATACATTATAAAACAGCCCAACTCATTATTCACATTTGTATTATCGGGAATGGTAATACTTATTGCAGTTATAATTCTGATTATTGCTTTATATAATAAGAGAAAAAGAAGAAAATATGTTTTCAGGTAAAAAAAGTGTTGACAAACGGGAAAAAGTATGATAATATCATTTGGTAAAGTAGAAGTTATCCGCAAATTCTTCTCACCGTACGGACTTTATGATTTGTTACGGTTGCGATTATTAAGCGTTATTTTTGGCGGATAGCTATGCTATCCGCTTTATTTATTTTTATTGGAGGTGCGCATTATTAGCAAGGAAGTTTTAATCAACGAAAAAATCAAAGCCCCCGAGGTTCGTTTAATTGACGAAAACGGCGAACAGATGGGAATTGTAACTTCAAAGAAAGCTCTTGAACTTGCAATAGATAAAAATCTTGATTTGGTAGAGATTGCTCCTCAGGCAAAACCGCCTGTATGCAAAATTATGGACTACGGAAAATACAGATTTGAGATTGCAAAAAAAGAGAA
>JAFQVC010000115.1 GCA_017408205.1 Clostridia bacterium
CAGACTGGAAAATGGTGTAAAACTATACAGTATTGACAAATATCTTCCTTTGATTTATGAAAAAACACCCTGTCTGCTTGATTATATTTCTAAAGACAGTTTGGTATTTCTGGCTGAGCCAACAAAAATAGGAGATACTGCCAACACAGAGCAAATGCTGTTTTATGACAATATTACGTCATTTGTAGATAAAGGGATTATTCCGCAGTTTGATAACTACATGTGGAGAACGGATTTTGACGATTTGTTAGATGAGATTAAGGGCTATGATATTCTGGGACTTTTTGCAATTTCAAGAAATTGTCCTTACTATAAGCCTAAAAAACTTTTGACCTTAACCACAACGGCGCAAGCCTCTTTCCGTGGTAAAATCGAATTTTTTGTTGACACGGTTAAATCCTATAAAAATCAGGGATATGCAACAACTGTCCTTGCAGGTAACGAGGCAAAAGCAAAAAATATAGTAACTTCATTAAACGATTTTGGCATTGACGCAATTTACAAAGAGGAAATCTTAACATCGCCTGAGGCAAGACAAATATTTGTAACTACAGGTGTAATCAGTAAAGGTTTTGAGTACCCGCTTATTAAGCAGGTAATTCTGTCGGACAGAGAATTCTTCGGTACAGACAGAAAGAAAAAGAAATATAAGACCAACCAGAATCAGGAAAGAATAAAGAGTTTTACAGACCTTTCTGTTGGTGACTTTGTTGTTCACCAAAGTCACGGTATTGGCAGATTTGACGGCATTGTTAAAATGGAGGTTGACGGTGCCAAATCTGACTACTTAAAGGTATCCTTTAAAGACGGCGATTGCCTTTATGTACCCACTAACCAGTTAAGTTTAATATACAAGTATATCGGCAAAGACGGAGCACATATAAAACTTAATAAATTGGGAGGAAACGCCTGGGCACTTACCAAACAGAAAGTTAAGAAAAACTGTGAAGAAATGGCTTCTAAGTTAATTGAACTGTATGCCCAAAGACAAGAAATAGAGGGAATTCAGTTTTCAAAGAATACAGAATGGCATAAAGACTTTGCTGCAACTTTCCAGTACGAGGAAACTGACGACCAGATACGCGCTATTGAAGAAGTTGAACAGGATATGGAAAAATCACGTCCTATGGACAGACTTCTTTGTGGTGACGTTGGATACGGCAAGACTGAAATAGCCCTTCGCGCGGCGTTTAAAGCGGTTTCTGACGGCTATCAGGTGGCATATCTTGTACCAACGACAATTTTAGCAAGTCAGCATTACAATACTTTTTGTCAGCGAATGAAAGATTTTCCTGTCAAAGTTGAAATGTTATCAAGATTTCGTTCAAAAAAAGAGCAGCAACAAACTGTTAAAAATATTGAAAACGGTATGGTTGATATTGTTATCGGTACTCACAGAATCATACAAAAAGACATAAAATTTAAAAAGTTAGGGCTTTTAATTATAGATGAGGAACAACGTTTCGGCGTGGCACACAAGGAAACATTAAAAGAACTTAAAAAGAATGTTGATGTATTAACTTTGTCTGCAACGCCAATTCCCAGAACACTTCATATGAGTATGGTTGGTATTCGTGATATGAGTGTACTTGAAAATCCGCCAAAGGACAGATATCCTGTTTCCACATATGTACTGGAATATAATTTTGATATTGTAAAAGATGCAATATTAAAGGAAATAGCACGTGGCGGACAGGTGTATTATCTCCATAACAAGGTTGAATCAATAGAACTTATTGCAAACAAAATCCGCTCATTTGCCCCTGACATTAATGTTGCAGTTGCACACGGAAAAATGACAGAAACACAACTTGAAAATATTATGCAGCAGGTACTTGAGCAGGAGGTTGACGTTTTAGTTTGCACTACAATCATTGAAACTGGACTTGATATACCAAACGTTAACACCATTATTGTTGAAGACGCAGACAGAATGGGTCTATCCCAGTTATATCAATTAAGAGGCAGAGTAGGGCGTTCAAACAAACTTGCTTATGCATATCTTATGTATAAAAAAGGCGCACAACTGTCAGAGATTGCAGAAAAAAGATTAAGGGCAATAAGAGAGTTTACTGAATTTGGAAGCGGTTTTAAAATTGCTTTACGTGATTTGGAAATAAGAGGTGCAGGAAATGTTGTGGGTGCACAGCAACACGGACACATGGACGCTGTTGGTTACGATATGTACTGCAAACTTCTTGGAGAAGCGGTAAGAGAGGTTAAGGGCGAACAGGTAAGAGAGGAAATACAAACTACTGTATCTTTGTCTGTTGATGCTTATATCCCTGATAAATATATAAAGGGCGAGAACTACAGAATCGAAATATACAAACGTATTGCGGGAATTGTTAATCAGCAGGACTGTTATGACGTTTACGAAGAAATTGAAGACAGGTATGGTGAAGTACCGTTATCTGTTTCAAATCTTATTGACATTTCCTATATCAGAAGTATGGGAGCAGTTCTTGGTATTACCGATATTACCCAAAAAGACGACAAGGTAGTTTTAGTATTTGACAAAGAATACGGCAACGATTTTGAAAATATAGGTAAACTTTGCGAGAATTTTGGAAGAGCATTAATGTACTCTCCCGTTAACAGACCTTATCTAACATTAAAGGTTAAAAAGAACGAAATATTGTCAAATGTAAAAAGTTTGTTACAACTATATAAAGGGTTGAAAAAAATTGAAGAATAGTGTATAATGTTGGCAGGTGTTTATAGTGTTCGGATATATTACTGTTTGTAAAGACGAGTTAAAAATTAAAGATTATACCAGATACAGGGCATACTACTGCGGAGTGTGTCATACTTTAGGCAAACGGTACAACCACATTATGCGGCTTGGTCTTAGTTACGACCTTACATTTCTTGCACTTATTCTTGATTCGATGGTGTCGGAAAATACCGATACCCAAACTCGCGGTTGTTTGAAACATCTTGGTAAAAAGCATCCCGTAGTTGTTAACTGTGAGTCGTTAAAATATGCGTCAGACGTTAATGTGCTTTTATCTTATCATAAAATCCTGGACGATATCAAAGATTCTTTTTCAATAAAGTCTATGTTTTTATATTTAATTCACGTATTACCTGCAAAAAAAGCAGGAAAAAGTCAGACATATCTAAATAAGTCGATAAAAGAGAATTTGAGGAAACTGTCGGAAATTGAGAAGTCAGGAACAGACGATATTGACAAGGCATCCCATCACTTTGCACAGATTATGAAGGATATTTTTTACGGTAACGACGACCTCGAAAAATTAGGTTACGACCTCGGAAGATATATTTATTTAATTGATGCCGTTGATGATTTCGGCAAAGATATAAAAAGCAAAAATTACAATCCTCTGGTTGCAAAATTCGGGGATAATAAAAGTGAGGCGTTTGAGTTTGCAGAACAGTCCTTACTGTTTACACTATCTCAGGGGGCAAATTCTTACGAGAAACTTAACGTTTTGAATAACAAGGAAATACTTTATAATATTATATATCTTGGACTTAAACAAAGATTATATACAGTTTTGAAAGGGAATAAAAATGAGAAATCCTTATGAAGTATTAGGCGTAAGCGAAAACGCTACTGAAGAGCAAATTAAATCTGCATACAGAGAACTTGTTAAAAAGTATCATCCCGATGCTTATGCAAATAATCCGTTAGCGGATTTGGCAGCAGAAAAATTAAAGGAAATAAACGAGGCGTACGACACTCTTGAAAAAAATGGTTTCAAGAAACATTCAAATACAAGTTCCGGCGATTATGCAACTGTTCGTGCGTATATAAATTCGGGTAATATTTTTCAGGCGGAAAAAATACTTAATGAGATTTCTGACAGAAATGCCGAATGGTATTATTTGATGGGTATTATCTCACTTAAAAAGGGATGGTATGACAACGGGCGAAGTTTCTTAAATACTGCTGTTAATATGGACCCTAATAATATGGAGTACAGAAATGCTCTTAATTCAATTATGAATCAGACAAATGCCTACAGAACATACGGCGGTGTTAGTAACGATTCTGCTTGTAACTGCTGCTCAAATTTAATTTGTGCTGACTGTTGCTGTGAAATGATGGGCGGAGATTTGATTTCTTGTTGTTAGGAGAGTTTTTATGAAGTCACAAAAAATTGCAACAGGCGGTCTGTTATGTGCTTTATCCCTGTTGTTTTTGTACCTTTGCAATGTTGTTCCCAGCGGAAAAATTGCAATGATTTGTCTAAGTTCATTTTGTATCGGACTTTGTGTTGCTTTAATTAATATTAAGTTTTCTGTAATCGCTTATATTGCGGTGTCGGTACTTGGTTTGTTGATTATACCAAATAAAGTTGTTCCGCTATTGTTTGTTTTGTTTTTCGGTAATTATCCCGTAGTAAAGTTTTACCTTGAAAAAGTAAATAAATCTTATGTTATGTGGTTAATTAAAATCATTGTTTTTAACATTTATGCCGTAATTACATACTTTGTAATTCGGTCATTTGTAAATGTTGAAATAAATTTTGCAGTACCTATAATTATATTGATTGCTGATTTTGCTTATATTATTTACGATTTTGCTTTCAGTATTTTTGTAACCAAAATTTTAGAAATAAGGAGAAAAGAATTATGAAAAAAATTATTTGCAGTTTGCTTGCAGTACTGTTGCTTGTAACAATGCTGTCGGGATGTTCTTCCACTAAGGTGGGAAGTGTTAACGGGGTGTCTTTTGATGCTGACACATATAATTTCTATGTTACACAGATTGAAAAACAACTTGGTGTAAATACTTACGGTGAAGGTTGGGAAACAGTTGAACTTGAAGGAAAGAAACTCGTTGATATTGTAAGAGAAGAGGCAATTACCGAACTTGCAATTTCAATCATTGTTCGTCAAAAAGCAAAAGAAAACGGACTTGAAATTACACAACTTGATAAAGACAAACTTGAATCACAGATTACGTCCATGAAAAACAGTATCGGTTCTGATGCGGATTACGAACTCTGGTTGCTTGAACAGGGACTTACTGAGAAAGTTTACAGAGAATTTATTGAATATTCATTGCTTTCTTCAAAACTTGTAGAGAAATTAATTCCTGATGTTTCTGAAGAAGATTTGCTTAAATACTACAACGAAAATGTTGCTCATGTTAAACATATTCTTGTTAAAACAGTTGACGATGATATGAATTCTGTATCCGGTGATGAATTTGCAAAGAAACAGGCACTTGCTTATGATTATTTAAAAAGAGCAAAAGCGGGTGAGGACTTTGACAAAATGGTAAATGATTTGTCAGAAGACCCGGGTTCACAATCTGAACCGGAAGGTTATTACTTAGGTAAAGGTTTTATTCTTGGTACTACAGGCGGAATGCTTACAGAATTTGAAACTGCATCACTTGCTCTTAAAGTTGGTGAAATCAGTGACCCCGTTGAAACTATTTACGGTTATCATATTATAAAGAGATATGAAAATGACCGCGAGGCGTTTGATACACACTATGAACAACTTCAGGCAAATATCAAATCTGTAAAATACTCTGCAATGTTAGACCAGTGGAGAAGCGAAGCAAAAGTAGAAATTAATGAAGATGTAATTGAATCATTATAATATTAAATAATTATTTCGGCAGTGTACGACTAAAAGATGTCGCGCACTGTCGTTTTTTTTATGCTAAATTAAGAAAAAAGGAGGTGAAATAATGTGCGAAAAGATAGTTTATGTTTCAACAAACAATAAAATTTCGAAGAAAGCAGGAAGCATAGTTAAGATACTTTCGTCAAGGTATGATGACTGTTGTATATTAAGTCCGTTCTTATGTTTTCCCCATCTTCGTACTGAAGAATTTCTTGATAATTGTTTAACTCTTCTTGATATGTGTGATGAAATGTGGGTTATAGACGATTGCGGGAATTCATTCAGCTTTGAAGTGGAATTTTGTAATAAGCACAAAATTCCCATTAAAATAATCAGGAGGTAATAATTTGGCAAAAACTTGGAGTAAAAACAAAGCGATTGATGATTTGATTAACATCAAAAACGCGGCTATTGAATCTTTAACCGAAGGTACTTCGTCAATTGACCAGAAAGCTGCAACTGCGGCATTAAACAGTATCAAAGAGTTAAATTCAATTTGTGGTTACAACAAAGCAGAGACCGACTCTAAAATGGACAGGGTTGTGATTAAGGATGACATCTGATGTAAGTTTAAGAAGCATTATCGCTCCCCAGTTTTACGACGTGCACAGAGATATTTCCAAGGACAAACATACTCATTACTTTTTAAAAGGCGGACGAGGTAGTACAAAATCAAGTTTTGTGAGTATTGAAATAATTCTTGGAATTATGAAATATCAGGACGTTGGCGGGATATGTTTCAGGAAAATCGGTGCAGACTTAAAGGACAGTGTCTTTAATCAGTTGCTGTGGGCGATTGATATACTTAAAGTTACCGATTACTGGTCGGTGAGTTTATCACCGTTAAAACTTACGTATCTGCCTACAAATCAGCACATAATGTTTCGCGGTGTCGATGACCCGAGTAAATCAAAATCCATTAAATTAAAAAAGGGTTATTTTAAATTTATATGGTTTGAAGAGGCGGACCAGTTTTGCGGTATGCCTGAAATAAGAAAAATTCTTCAGTCAATTATGCGTGGCGGAAGCGGTCAGAAGGTGTTTTATACCTATAACCCGCCCCGAAGCCAGACTAACTGGATTAATGTAGAAAGTCTGATTGAAAGAAAAGACCGTCTTATTCATAAAAGCAACTATCTTGATGTGCCCAAAGACTGGCTTGGTACTCAGTTTATAGAAGAGGCAAGGTACTTAAAGGAAACTAACGAGGAAAGTTACAATCACGAATACTTGGGTGAAGTTGTGGGCACAGGTGGAGAAGTGTTTAAAAATGTGGTTATAAGAGAAATTACAGATGAAGAAATCAGTAATTTTGATAAGGTTTACAGAGGTCTTGATTTTGGTTTCAGCGCTGATCCTTGTGCTTATGTGTGTTGCTATCTTCACAACGGTAAACTGTATATTTTTAATGAATATTACAAGGTTGGTGCGGGGTTTGATACTTTGTCCAATGTAATAAAAGGTGAAAACGTATATAACGAGGTTGTGTATGCCGACAGTGCAGAACCGAGAAGTATTTACGAATTATCACGAAGGAAAATCAGGGTTTTGCCTGCAGTTAAAGGCGCGGGAAGCGTTAATTACGGAATTACAAAATTAAGAGATTTAAAAGAAATTGTAATTGACCCCAAAAGGTGCCCGAACGCCGCAAAGGAATTTGTTTTATATGAGTTGGAACGGGACTTGTATGGCGGGCTTAAGGCAGAGTATCCTGACAAAAACAATCACACAATTGATGCGGTAAGATATGCTTTATGTAATCACAGTTCTTTTATAAGAACAGAAAAACAGAAAAGGAAACACGATTTTGAGTTTTTTAACAGAAAATCAGCAGATGATTATTCTGACTATTTAGGATTTTGAAAGGAGTATTAAAATGCTGTATGCAATTATTTCAATTGTTTTAACGGTAATTGTTTATCGGCTGGGTGTTATGGATGGTCAAAAAATCAATAAAGGTAAAAACATTTCCTTAATACCCTTAGAAAAAAAGAAAGAAATTGAAATTGACAGATTTCAAAAAGGTATAAAAAACATTTTAAATTACAATACGGAGGTGAATAATTAATGGAATTTACAAACGACTGGGAATTATATGAAAAAGGTATAGATTTCAAAAACAGGATTAATTTATACAAAGAAGTTGAGGACAACAACAGATTTTTTCAGGGCGACCAGTGGCACGGTGTAAAATCCGAAGGTCTGCCAACACCCGTTTTTAACATTATAAAGCCCGTGATAAGATATAAAGTAAGTGCTGTTATGCAAAACAACATAAAAATAAGTTACTCTTCGGAAAACTATAATGAGAAAAACAGTGAAAAAATGAACAAGGTCTGTGAACTGTTGACTAACAAGGCAGAGATTCTTTGGGAACAACTTAAAATGGATTTTCATAACGAGGAATTGTTGAAGGACAGTGCAATTTCAGGCGACGGAATTGCATATTTCTATTATGATGATGAAAAAGACAAAATTAAACTTGAACTTATTGACAACACAAATATTTATCCGTCAAACCCAAATTACGCCAACATTCAGCAGCAGGACTATATAATTATTGCTTTCAGAAGAACTGTTGACAGCGTAAGAGAAGAGGCACTTTCAAACGGAGTTAAAAAAGAACTGACTGAATCCATTGTTTCTGATGACGATACATTGCAAACCGCAGGAGCACTTGGTAAAATTGAGCAGGAAGACAGCAATATGTGTACTGTATTATTAAAACTGTGGAAAGATAAGAAAACCAAAACAGTTCATTTTACAAAAAGCACAAAAGGCATAGTAATTTGTGATGACAAGGATACAGGGTGTGAACTTTACCCCATTGCTATGCTTAACTGGGAAACAAGAAAAAACTGTTTTCACGGTGCAAGCGATGTTACAGGTCTTATTCCTAATCAGTTATACATTAATAAGATTGCAGCTATGGTTATGCTGTCAACTATGTACACGGCATTTCCAAAAATGGTATATGACGAAAACCTTGTGGATAATCCGTCAAACCAGATAGGCGTTGCAATAGGTGTAAACGGGTCAGACAAGCCCATTAACAGTATAATTGATTATATAACTCCTGCAAGCGTTTCCAATGACGCCTTTGGTATGTTTGAAAGAACTGTTGCCCTGACAAAAGAACTGATGGGTGCAAACGACGGAGCACTGGGTGCTATAAACCCTGAAAATGCAAGTGGTAAGGCGATACAGGCGGTAATGGACCAGGCGGCACAGCCCCTTGAAAGTACCAAAAGACGTTTCTACAATTATGTTGAAGATGTTGCATTAATATGGGCCGACATTATAAGGGCATACTGCAGTAAGGAACTGTTGACTGTTAAAACAGAGGAAAAAGTTGATAAAATTGACAGCGAGGTTTTAAAGAATATTCTGTTGACTGTAAAAGTTGATGTGGGTCCATCAACAAGATGGAGTGAACTTTCTACCATTGAATCACTTGATACACTACTTAAAAACAATCATATTACTTTTGATATGTATCTTGAACTGTTGCCCAAAAACTGCGGTATTCCTAAAGACAAAATTTTGCAGATGATAAAGGAGAAAACGCCTAAAATCCCAGCAAATGAAGATGAAGTAATAGGAATGTTAAGCGAAGAGGAAAGAATGGCGGCACTTAAAAATCCTCAAGTTATTACAGATAAACTTAAACAGACCTTATCAGTAAAATAATTTTGCATAACTTATCCATATCCGGCATATATATATACAAACTATATATGGGAGTGGATAGTATGGATATTTATAACGATATAGCAACCCGTACGGACGGAGACATTTATATCGGTGTTGTAGGACCTGTAAGGACAGGAAAAAGCACATTCATAAAGAAGTTTATGGACTTGTTGGTAATTCCAAATATTGATAACGAGTTCAAAAGAGAACGGGCTATAGACGAGTTGCCTCAAAGTGCCCAGGGCAGAACAATTATGACTACCGAGCCAAAATTCATACCCAACGAGGCAGTAGAGATTACTCTTGACAACAACGCTAAAATGAATGTTCGGCTAATTGACTGTGTTGGTTTTGTTGTTCCTAATGCAAATGGGTATTACGAGGCAGAGATGCCCAGAATGGTTTCTACCCCCTGGTTTGAATACGAAATACCATTTGAAGAAGCGGCAGAAATCGGTACAAAAAAGGTTATTACAGAACATTCCAATATAGGTGTTGT
The DNA here is from genome assembly GCA_017408205.1 of Clostridia bacterium. Taxonomy (GTDB): domain Bacteria; phylum Bacillota; class Clostridia; order Monoglobales; family Firm-18; genus RGIG1864. Next base: position 9,803 of record JAFQVC010000115.1, read on the forward strand.
TGTAACAACGGACGGTACTGTTACCGACCTTGACAGAGGTGATTACGAAGAGGCGGAAGAAAGGGTAATAGGAGAATTAAAGGCGATTAATAAACCATTTATAGTAATACTTAATTCAATGTATCCAAATGCAGATAATTGCATTTCTCTGTCAAAGGAATTAAGTGAAAAATACAATTGTTCGGTTATTCCCGTAAATTGCAATAATATGTGTGAAAACGATGTAAACAATATAATAAAAGCGGTATTATATGAGTTTCCCGTACGCGAAGTCACAGTTGTGTTGCCCTCCTGGGTTAAGGCACTGAAAGACAATCATCCCCTTAAATGCAATTTACTTGATACCGTAAAAAAATCATGTGATGATATTACAAATGTCCGTGAATCACAAAGCATGATAAACTGTATTTTAACTAACGAAAATATTGATAGTGCAAATGTTGACAGAATCGAACTTGGCGAGGGTAATGTTTATATCAATGCTGATGTGGCAAAGGATATATTCTACAAAGAACTGTCCGAAGTAAGCGGTTTTGATGTTAAAGACGAATGTGAATTAATGAAAATTCTGGCAGAAATGGGTGCGGTAAAGAAAGAGTATGACAAGATTTCCCCTGCACTTCAGGCAGTAAATCAAAAGGGATATGGCGTAATTTATCCGTCAATTGACCAACTTACCCTTGAAGAGCCGGAAATTGTAAAACAGGGCAACAGATACGGTGTTCGACTTAAAGCGAGTGCACCGTCCCTTCATTTAATAAGAGCGGATATAGAGACCGAAGTAAGTCCCGTTGTTGGTACTGAAAAGCAGTCGGAAGAACTTGTTCATTATTTGCTCACAGACTTTGATGATGACCCGTCAAAAATATGGCAAAGTAATATTTTTGGTAAATCGTTAAGCGAACTTGTTAACGAAGGACTTCACAATAAACTGTCAAGAATGCCTGATGATGCTCAAATGAAACTTCAGGAAACTCTGCAACGTATAATTAACGAGGGTAGCGGCGGCTTAATATGTCTTATATTGTAATTTTTAAGAGAGGGTAAAATATACCCTCTCTTTTTCTTGACACTAAAATAACAAAGTGGTACAATATATGCCGAGGAGTGATTATAATGAGCACAAATTGTAATGGAAATTGTGAACAATGCAGTAAAGATTGTGGAGAAAGAACTGCTGAAAATATGTATGAAAAACCGCATAATATGTCAAGCATAAAAAAGGTTATCGGTGTTGTAAGCGGTAAGGGCGGAGTAGGTAAATCACTGGTTACTTCACTTTTATCTGTAATCTCACAACGAGAGGGCTTTAATACTGCAATTTTAGATGCAGATATAACAGGGCCGTCTATACCTAAAATTTTTGGTATAAGCGGACGGGCTAAAGGTAACGAATTTGGCTTACTGCCCTCCAAAACAAAAACAGGAATTCAGTTAATGTCTTTAAATTTACTTTTAGAAAATGATACTGACCCTGTAGTTTGGCGTGGACCTATTATTGCAGGTACTGTTAAACAGTTCTGGACAGACGTTATATGGGAAGACGTAGATGTAATGTTTATCGATATGCCTCCCGGCACAGGTGATGTTCCGCTGACAGTATTTCAGTCTATCCCTGTTGACGGTATCGTAATTGTTACCTCTCCTCAGGAACTTGTCTCAATGATAGTTGAAAAAGCAGTAAAGATGGCGAATATGATGAATATTCCCATACTTGGTATTGTTGAAAATATGAGTTATGTTGAATGTCCTGACTGTAATAAACAGATTAAAGTGTTCGGCGACAGTCATATTGAAGATATTGCAAACAAACATAATCTTGATATAATCGGTAAAATCCCCATGCAACCAAAACTTGCCGCTGCATGCGATGCGGGGCTGATTGAACTGTTTGAGGGTGACTGGTTAGACAATTTTAAGCCGATATTAAATAAATTCTGAGGTGAAGTATGGGTAACTTGTTAACTGCCTTTGTTTTTACATTGATTGCAGGTCTTTCCACGGGCGTGGGAAGTATAATTGCTTTTTTCAGTAAAAAAACAAACACAAAGTTTTTGTCATATACTTTAGGTCTGTCGGCAGGTGTAATGATTTTCATTTCTTTAGTGGAACTTTATCCCGACGCCCAGAAAGCACTTTCTTTGATTTATACCCAAAGAACTGCATCAGTTATAACTGCCGTAAGTTTCTTTTGCGGAATGTTTGTTATTGCGTTAATAGACAGATTTCTGCCTGAGGAAAAAAATCCTCACGAAACAAAATCTGTTGAAGATATTAAAGTAAATGTGAATGAAAAAAATCATTTAATGAGAATGGGAATATTTACTGCACTCGCTATTGCGGTGCACAATTTCCCAGAAGGTATTGCCACATTTGTTTCTGCCACACAGTCCCCGTTACTGGCGTTGCCTGTTGTTCTTGCTATTGCAATTCACAACATACCTGAGGGTATCGCGGTGTCTGTTCCTGTATATTATGCAACAGGGTCCAGAAAAAAAGCATTTATCTATTCTTTTGTTTCTGGTCTTTCTGAGCCTCTTGGCGCAATAGTTGCATATTTAATTCTTATGCCCTTTTACAGCGAAACTTTAAACAGTATTATGTTTTCGGCAGTAGCGGGAATTATGGTATATATTTCTGTTGACGAACTTTTGCCGTCGGCACGTGAATACGGCCACCATCATTTGTCCATTTACGGACTTATTACAGGTATGATAATTATGGCAATCAGTTTTATAATATTTGCATAAAAAGAAGTGCGTGTCAGCGCACTTCTTTTTGTTTTACTGTAATTTCATTTTGAAAGTCTATTTCGATGTTATCATTCTCGCGTATATCCCCTGAAAGGATTTTTTCTGCAATTAAGTTTTCTATGTTGTCTTGTATTGCCCTTTTTAAAGGTCTTGCTCCGTAGTTTGAATTTCTGCACTTTTCTACTATAAAGTTAACAGAGTCTTCTGAAAATTCACACATTATATTTTTGGAAAATAATCGTGCTTTTAATTCGGACAACATATTACCTGCAATTTCTTTTAATTCTGCTATATTCAGTGCTTTAAATACAACTATATTATCAATTCTGTTTAAAAATTCAGGTTTAAACAACTTTTTGATTTGTGAAATAACATTACTTTTGATTTCTTTATAGTCCTGATTTTCCGGATTTCCAAATCCCATTTTTGCTTTATCGGTAATTTCTCTGGCGCCGATGTTTGTTGTCATAATTATTACAGTATTTTTAAAATCAACTGTTCTACCGCTTGTGTCTGTTAGTTTTCCGTCGTCAAGTATTTGCAGTAAGATGTTAAAAACATCGTGATGTGCTTTTTCAATTTCATCAAGGAGTATGACTGAGTAGGGAGTTCTGCGTATTTTCTCTGTTAACTGACCGCCTTCGTCGTACCCGATATATCCCGGCGGTGCTCCTATTAATTTTGATACGGAATGTTTTTCCATATATTCACTCATATCAAGACGTATAAGTGATTTTTCGCTGCCAAAAACAATTTTGGCAAGTTGTTTTGAAATTTCAGTTTTACCTACACCTGTTGGTCCTGCGAATATAAACGTCCCTATTGGTTTTTTCGGGTCGTTAAGTCCGATTCTGCCACGCTTAATTGCTTTTGAAATTACGTTTATTGCTTCGTCCTGACCTTTAATAACTGTTTTTAATTTTTCTTCTATTGATATTAAATCATTTGTTTCTTTTTGGTTTAACTGGGTTACGGGAATGTCCGTAATGGTTGATACCGCCGCCTTTATATGCTGTACTGTCAATATTTTTGGTTCTGTTTCTTCAGTTGCTATTTCTCTCATAATTTCATTGCTTTCTTCCTGAAGACGTTTTGCTTCTGAAAAGTCTTTTTGTTCTATTGCTTTGTCCATGCGGTTTATTATTTTTATATATTTCTCATTCAGGATTCTTGGGTTATGCTTTGAAAATTCACTGTATTTTAAATTAGATGATGCTTCGTCAATAAGGTCAATTGCTTTGTCCGGAAGAAATCTGTCCTGAATATATCTTACCGACATATCCACTGCACATCTGATTGTTTCGTCAGATATTATAACGTTATGGAATTTTTCGTATCTGTCTTTAATTTTAGTCAGTATTTCTATTGTTTCGTCTCTTGACGGCTCCTTTACCGTTACGGGCTGAAATCTTCGTTCTAACGCCTTGTCTTTTTCGATGTACTTACGGTATTCCACTATGGTTGTTGCGCCGATAAGACGAAATTCTCCGCGTGCCAGGAGCGGTTTTAATATATTTGCCGCATCAATTGCACCTTCAGCACTGCCCGCTCCTACTAAATTGTGCAGTTCGTCTATAAATAATATAACGTTGTTGCTTTTTTTAACTTCGTCAATTATTTTTTTGAGACGTTCCTCGAAATCACCTCTGTATTTTGTTCCTGCAACCATCGATGACAAGTCAAGTTCTACAATTCGTTTGTCCGAAAACTCGTCGGGCATTTCTCCCGATACAATTTTTTGTGCCAACGCTTCAACTATTGCAGTTTTTCCCACACCCGGCTCTCCTATAATACACGGATTGTTTTTGTTTCTTCTTGACAAAATATTGATTACTCGTTCAAGTTCTTTTTGTCTGCCTATTACTTTGTCCAATTTACCTGATTTTGCAAGTTCCGTTATGTCTTTGCCAAATTTGTCAAGAGTAGGAGTGGGCCTTGATTGCGGTATATCTCCCGCCTGATTCTGTCTGTTGGCAAGTTTTTCAAATAAATTCTCTACAGGAATTTCAGCAGATATCAGTATCCGTAGTGCGATGTTGTCTCCGCTTCTTAAAATTGCCATAAGTATGTGTTCTGTGCCAATATATTTACTGCCGAATTGTCTTGAAAAATCGTATGAACGCTCCGTTATTTTAATCGCCGCAGGTGTAAAATAGTTTTTTTTGATTTTCCGTGCACCGCTTAAGTCATCGTAAAAATACATCCCTGCAAGCGAGTTGATTTTTTTAATTGCTATGCTTTCCGTAAGTCCGTATCCTGACAATGCTTTCGCAGCAATACCCGTTCCCTCACGTATTAAGCCAATTAATATATGTTCGCTTCCGATTGCATAATCTCCGTTTTCCGTTGCAAATTCTTTTGCGTAATTCAGTGCCCTTGAACTAAAGTCGTTGAATTTGTTGTCTATCCCCAATTTTCTCACCTCTTGACTCTATTATTAACAAATATTTATATTTATATTATTATTCGGTTCGTATTGACAAATTACTAAAATTGTAGTATAATATAATTAGTCCAATGGTTGGACTAATTATAAAAGCAGGTGAAATCTATGGCAACAAGTAAAAAAAGCAGTCAGCAAGTCATTAAATACAACAACAAAAATATGATTTTAAACCTGATTCATAAAAATGAGCGTATAACCCGTGCTGAATTAAAAAGAATTACGGGGCTTGCACCTACAACCGTTTCCACTCTGGTTGATGAGTTGATAGCGGAAGGTATCGTTAAAGAAACAGGTGTTTTTGATACGGGCGGAATAGGAAGAAAAGCGGTGTCAATAGAAATTAACCCTGACGGTATGTATTTTGCGGGTGTTGAAATCGAAAGCGATTTTACTTTTGTTGACATTTATGATTTATGTTTTAATGTTGTTTACAAAGGTCAGGCAGAAACGGGTGACTATTTAGCAACTAAAAATTTTATAATTGACTGCCTTAAGAAAGGCCAGAATCAACTTAATTCTAAAATACATTCAGTTTCTGTCGGTGTTTCTGGTATTGTTGACCCTAACACAAATAAAATTCTTTTGTCAACTGTTGTGGATATTGAAGATGAAAATTTTGTTTGCGACATACAATCTGAGTTTCACGAGGCAGAGGTGTATTTACTTAACTCATCAGGACTGATTGCCTTTGCTGAAAAGGAACAAAGAGGTGTTATGGACCTTGTAACTGTAGATATCGGTAAGGGTGTTGGTTCGGGTATTATTATTGACGGACAAATTTATACGGGTGCGGGAGGTACAGCAGGAGAGTTTGGTCATATAAGTGTTGATATGAACGGAGAAAAGTGTAAGTGCGGAAACAGAGGTTGTACGGAAATTTACACAAACACCCATACAATAAGAAGAAGGGCTGCAAAAATTTTAGGTGTTGAAAAAGTTACATTAAAAGAGGTAAGAGAGCAGGCGGACAATGGCAACGTTGAAATAATTAATCTACTTAATGAGGTTGCGGGGGTTTTGGCTGTATCCTTAATTGGTTTAATTAATATGATGGCACCTGAAAGTGTTGTTATAAGCGGTAAAATCAAAGAACTTGGTGATACTTTTTTAGTACCGTTAATCAAAGCGGTAAGCGACAAATGTTCCCTTAAAACCACACAAATTGAGTATTCATCTGTAGAGGGAAATGCAGTAACTTTAGGCGGAGTGAAATTAGCATTTGCAAAAATGTTAAAATAATGTTATAATAAAAAGGAGAGAAAAAAATGAGCACAGAAAAAGAAGTTGTAATGAACGGCGCAGGTATTGCGGAAATCGGTTTTCCTATGTGGCCGCAGTTTCAACCTGAAACAATCGAAAAGGCAATGGAGCCACTAAAGAGCGGTAAAGTTAGTTACTGGACAGGTACAGTAGGTATGGAATTTGAAGAAAAGTTTGCAAAATGGGTTGGTGCTAAAATGGCTGTATCATGCACAAACGGTACAGCAGCGTTACATATTGCTTTGGCATCTTTAGGTATCGGACCAGGCGATGAAGTAATTGTACCTTCGTATTCATTTATCGCATCATCATTCTCAGTTGTTCAGGCAGGTGCTATTCCTGTTTTTGCAGATGTTACAGACGACCACACAATAGACCCTGACTGTATCGAAAAACTTATTACAAAAAGAACAAAAGCAATTATTGTTGTTCATTTGTACGGTACAATCTGTGATATGGGCAAAGTTTTGGAAATCGCTAAAAAACACAATTTGAAAGTTATCGAAGACTGTGCACAGTGCTTTGGCGGTGAATACAATGGTATTAAAGCAGGTGTTATCGGTGATATGGGATGTTTCTCATTCTGCCAGAGTAAACACTTTACAACAGGCGGCGAAGGCGGTATGGTTGTAACTAACGACGAAGATGCCGGCTGGGAAGCACGCTCTTTCAGAGACCACGGTTATGATGTTAAAACAAGAATGAATATGCTTGCATTGGAAGAAAAACTTCCTTACATTCACAACAGAGTTGGTTTTAACTTCAGAATGACAGAAATGCAGTCTGCTATTGGTATTCAGGAATTAGCAAGATTTGACAGTTGGAACCTTGCAAGAAGAAAAGAATATGCTAAAATGTACGATGAAGCATTTGCAGGTATGAAAGGTATCAAAAAACTGCCCGTAAATACTGAAGAAAGAAAGAACAGTTACTGGTGGTATCCGATTTTAATTGATTTGGACGTACTTGATTGTACTGCTGCTGAAATTTTAAAAGAATTAGGTTCTTTGAAGATTCCTTGCTACGGTATTCAGTGGCCTGAAGCATACGAAGAAAAAGCGTATAAAGAATTAAATGGCTTTGGCTCAACTCAGTTCCCATTCAAATCCAAAGAATACACAAATAAAAAATCAGTAAGATATGATAAGGTTGTATGTCCTCATGCGAAGGGTTTAAGAGCACAGACAGTATGCTTGTTCTTACATCCTACATGGGAAAAAGAACATATTGAAAGATGTATTGCAGGTCTTAAAGATGCAATTGCAAAACATTTAAAATAATTTTAGGAGGAAAGTTTATGAAAATTAAGTGGGGCGTTATTGGTTGCGGCGGTATTGCTGACAGAAGAACATTGCCTGGCATGATGCTTGCGGACAATGTTGAGTTAGTTGCTGTTATGGATGCAAATATGGATTTTGCATTAAAAGCAAAAGAGAAGTACGGTGCAAAATATGCTTTTGACAAAGCAGAGGACTTACTTGCTCTTGATGAAATCGATGCAGTATATATTGCATCACCTGTTGCTTTCCATACAGAACAGACAGTTATGGCTGCTAAAGCAAAAAAACACATTTTGCTTGAAAAACCAATGACATTGACATCAGAAAAATCAAAAGAACTTGCTGATGTTTGTGCTGAAAACGGCGTAAAAATCGGTGTTGGTTTGATGATGAGATTCCATACATACCATCAGATGATGAAAAAACTAATTGAAGATGGTAAACTTGGTGAAATAGTATCTATGAGAGCACAGTTAACATGCTGGTATCCTGATATGCCTGGTAACTGGAGACAGGCAAAAGCTACTTCAGGTGGCGGCTCACTTATGGATATGGGTATTCACTGTGTTGACTTGTTACAATACATAAGCGGTCTTAAAGCAAAAGAAGTTGCTTCATTCTCAGGAACTCAGATTTTTGACTATGAAGTTGAAGACGGCGGAAGTATTATAATGAGAATGGAAAACGGCGCTACCGCTTATGTTGACGCAAACTTTAATATTCCTGATGATGCTGCTGTATGCAAACTTGAAATTTATGGTACAGAAGGAAGCATTTTTGCAGAAGGTACAATCGGTCAGGTTGAAGGCGGTAATGTAAGAGTTACTATCTGCGGCGACCAGGGTGCATATAATGCTGCTCAGGAAAGACAGGCAACAAATTCTTACATTATGGAAGCAGAACTTGGCAATATGTATACAAAAGAGGTTGCGGGCTTCAGTGATGCAATCATTAATGATACTGTACCTCCCGTTACTGCTCTTGATGCTGTAAATGTTCAGCAAATTATTGAAGCGGCTTACGAGTCTAACGAAACAAAGAAATTTGTTGAAATTAAATAATTGAAAAAATCCCCGTAAGGGGATTTTTTTTATTCATTATTATTTATGATTTCTTTAATTCTTTCTTTTCTTTCAAGCAAGAATTTCTGCCATTCGGTACTGTCTATAAACGGGTTTATATCACTTTTTTCAAGCAATTCTATTTTCTTGTCTGTGTTGTTGTTTTGAACGTGGTTGCCAACAAAAACATCAACTTTTTCTTTTAAAAGTCTTTCGACACTTTGCAAAAACAAATTTCTGCTTTCGTAAGGAAGGCAGTTTTTGTCCAAGAACTTTTTAACCAATGTATTGCACCCTGCACCGCCAAACATTCCTGCTTTGTAAACGTTGCCCTTTTCTTCGATATCAAAAAAGAAAGATATTGTCCCCTTTGTATGTCCCGGAGTTTTAATACATTTAATTTTTGTGTTTCCAAGTGAAATTATATCGCCGTCTTTTATTAAAACATCCGGCTTAAAAGGTCTTATGGGGAAATGATAAATTTCTCCGGTAAGTAAAGGTAAATCATCTTCACCTATAAAAGTTTTTGCACCTGTTAATTTTACAAGTTCGTCCGTCGCATCCATATGGTCAGAGTGTGCATGGGAAACAAGAATGTATTTTATGTCTTTTGGGTTGAATCCAAGTTCCCATATATTATTGATAACCATAAATAAACTTTCAAAGTATCCCGGGTCAATCAGTATAAGTCCGTCACCTGTGTCAATCAAATGAGTTGACGCTTCATAAGTACCCGCAAAGTACAGATTGCCAATTAACTTTGATGGTTTAATGTATTTATTCATATTAAAACTCCTAATATTTCGCCAAGGTTTTTGGAATAATGTTTAAATCCCTCATCATTCGGATGAAGACGTAAATCAGAATAGCAGTTAATGTCGTGTTTTACAAGGTCCCAACCTGAAATTACTGTGATATTATCATATTTACTGCATAACTCCGAAATAGTGTTAAAAACATTGAAAAAGTCACCAAATTTTCTTGGTCCGTCAAAATCTGCTCTCCAGATAGGTGTTATTGCAAATATTTTTGAGTTTTTGTAATTATCAGTAAGATTACTGAAAAATCTGCTGCATCTGTCTTTAAAGTCATCAAATTCTCTTAATGAAAAATCATTAGTACCGTATGCTACAAACACATAATCGGGATTTCCGTTATTTCCCTTTGCAAGTTCAGGGAAAAACACTTCTCCGCCAATTGCTTTGTTGTAAATCTCGGCATTTAACAGTTCTCCTAATTTTGTGGCGTAAGAATTAGAACAGTATAAGGCATCGTACCCCTGAGTAATGGAATCTCCGTAAATCACGAGTTTTCTGTCTTTTTTAACAGGTTCAATATAAGTTGCGTTTTCAATTTCCAATTCAGTTAATTTTGTAGCCACCGACCAGGGGAATACAATTCTTATAATTTTATCACCTGAGTCTAATTTTGTTTTATTTGTAAATGCACCTTGTGGAAACTGTGCTGAAAGATAATCTTCAGATAAATCTTTATCGTTGAAGTTTGTGCAACTGTCAACTAATTTCCCATCTGCAAATATGTCTAATGAGAAAAATGTTCTTGAAGTAGAGGGGGAGGTTTCAATTTTTAAATTAATTGCATCTCCGTCTGTTTTAAAATTTAACTGAACACCTGAAGTTGAAAAAGTTTTTCTGTAAAAATCAGTTCCCTCGTACATTTTTTGTTCTTCATCTGTAAATCTGAAAAAGTTAATAAGCCCGTTTTCTTCGGTAATCTTTACAGCACCTTGTGTTATGCTTTTTATTTGTTCGTATGTAAGTTTCATATTAATCCCTCTGTATATAATTTTGCTCTTCTTGTAATTTCCGCAAAGTCACCACTTTCTATTGCGGGTTTGTGTACAATTCCCGAGCCGATTCCTATGCCCTTGGCACCTGCTTCGAAATATTCGTTCATATTGTCTTTTGTAACTCCGCCGACTGCCAACAGTTTGCAGTGTGAAAGAGGAGCAAGTACATCTTTTAAATATTTTACTCCCATTGAATCCATAGGGAATACTTTTATAAAGTCTGCACCTGCACGTTTTGCCGTTGCTATTTCTGTAGGTGTTAAAGCACCGGGTATTGATACAAGACCGCAGTTTTTTGTTGTTTTAATTATATCTGCATTTGTGTCAGGAGAAATAATAAATTTTCCACCCGCTTCTTTGGTAAGAATAACCTGCTTTTCAGTAAGAACAGTACCTGCACCGATAAACATTTTGTTTTCAAAGTGTTGCGAAAGCATTTTTATATTATCTGCAATTTCTTCGTCGGGAATTTTACCTGATGAATCGTAAGTACATTCCATAAATCTTATGCCACCGTCATACATTGCCTGTGCGAGAGGAATTAGTTTATCTTTTGCAACACCTCTTACAATAACTACAATTTTACTTTCTTCTAAATGTTTAATACACATAATTTACTCTCCTATCTTAAATCCCATAAATATTGTAACGAGTTTCTGAACTTTTCGCATTGTGCTTTATCGTTATTGTCAATGGCACTGCTGTTGCAGATTTTATTGTAAAAATCATCAAAGGCGTTTTCTGATACACCAATGTCTGTAACTCTGTAAGGCATATTGTATTTTTTCATAAGAGTCAGCAATAATTCGTTATTTTGCTGTTCGCCGTTGTAGTGATTTTGAAGCAGAAGACCGATTCCCACCATTTCGCCGTGAATATAGGGTTTTGTTTCAACGGGGAAAAAGTATCGTGCGGTTTCGTAAAATTTGTGAGCAAGAGCTGTCTGGTTTGAGCCCCTTGCTATACCGCTTATTACCCCCGTTGCCGAAATGGTAGTAAACATCAGGTTTTCTACATCTTCAGTAATGTTGTTTTGTTCCATATCGTCAAGACATTTTTTTGTTTTCTCTGTAAGTAAGTCAAATGAATATTTTGACATTGCATAGGCATAGTCAAGACCTGTGGGATAACCGCTTCCGCCTTCTTTATATCTGTGCTTGATTTCTATAAATTTTGCAAGAGCATCAAATACGCCAGCCAAAAACAATCTTGGTGGCTGTGATGCGATGATTTTTGTATCAACTATAACTTCGTTAACTTCATATTCAAAGTGCTTTGTGCCAACTGTTTTTCCGTCGGGAGTGTATCTTACACTAAGGGGTGTGAATGACGCACAGGTGGCGGAGGAAGTAGGTATGTTAATTATTGGTAGTTTGGCAAAGTATGCACACATTTTTGCAAAGTCGCAAATTACGCCACCACCAACGCCCACAATTACATCGTACCCTTTTTTATTTGCAAGTTGTGCAAGTTCTTTTGCTCTTTCATCGTTACAAGTTCCTGTGTGAGTAACAATTTCATATAAATTGCATTTTTCTTTTATACTGTTTTCTAACTTTTCACCTGCTACGGACAGTGCTGTTTTGCCACCAATAATCAGGGGAGAAGTACCGTATCTCAATATTTCATCACCTGTTTTTAAGATATAATCTTTTCCCTGTAAATAACGCCCGCAACCTATTCTGAAACTTTCTTCGTAAATTGGCATTTTAAATACACCTCTGTCTTGACTTAATTATGGTTTTATTATATCATTACAGTAGATGTTTTTAAATATGTTTTATTGATTAAAATTTCAGTTATATTGCTTTTTTGAGGTGTAAAAATGATTTTTAATGCTTATCAGGATAACGACAAGGGCTTATTTGGAATTAATGTTGTAAGTGCGGGGCATATATTTGCAAAGAAAAACAGAACAGTTAACCGCCCTAAAGGAAGAAAGGATTATTTGCTCTTTTATGTTGCAAAGGGGAAAGAACATTTTTTCCTTGACAAGGAGGTAGTATTGTCTGCAGGAGAATTTATAATATTCCGTCCTTATGAAAAACAACATCATATACAAAAAGACGATGGAATAAGTGAGTTTTATTACATTCACTTTAATGCTCCTGAAAATTTTGATTTGCTTGGGTTTAATAGTTTTGTTGTGTATTCTGCAAAAGAAAGTGTTAAAGTTATTGATTTGTTTGAAGAGATAATTAGCGAACTGCATACTAAACA
>JAFQVC010000116.1 GCA_017408205.1 Clostridia bacterium
AGCGTCAAAAAAGAAACTGTCCCCGATTTTGTAGTAGTCAAGAAGTTCTTCGCCCCTTAAAAAACTAACCCACATAGTGGAAAATGTATCTGACTGTTTTTCGTAACTGTGAGGTACTCCTTTTTTAACAAAAAAGCCCTGACCTTTGGTAAGTAATCTTCTTTTTTCTCCGCACACGAAAGAGCCCTCGCCCTCCGTTACCCAGATAACAAGGTTTCTTTCTGCACCCTTCGGTCTTACGGTTTTTCCCTGACTGTTTGTATAACCAATGTAAGTGGGAATTATGGGAAGAAGTGTCTCGATGTTTTTGTTGGTTTCTATATACATAGCAATATCCTTATACTTTCTGCAAGTTATTTATGTTGACTAATGGTTTTTGTCGCAATATAATTATATTATAAAATATCCGAACAGTCAATGGAGTGTGAAAAAATGTCATTATTGAATTTTAAAAACAAGATGTCTTATCTTGATGACGAACCCTTTTACATTATAAGCGGAGATATTCATTATTTCAGAATTTATCCTGGGGGATTAAAAAGAAGATTGGAACTTATGAAGGCATTCGGGCTTAATACCGTACAGACATATGTTCCCTGGAATTTACACGAACCCGAAAAAGGACAGTTTAATTTTGAGGGACTTTGCGACCTTGAGGGATTTTTAAAACTGCTTGACGAGGTGGGGCTTAAATGCTTTTTAAGACCAAGCCCTTATATTTGCAGCGAGTGGGACAAAGGCGGACTTCCATACTGGCTTGGCAAAGAAAAAATGGCACTTCGGACTCACGACGAAAGATATATGAAACATGTTAAAGATTACTACGATGTTTTATGTCCGAAATTTATTCCGTATCTTTCCACAAACGGAGGGCCCGTTATTGCAGTTACCGTTGAAAATGAGTACGGAAGTTACGGAAACGACAGTATTTATATGAAACAACTTGCGGATATGTTAGTTGAACGCGGTGTGGATGTGCCGTTATACACATCTGACGGTACCTGTGATTTTATGATGAAGTTCGGGCTTATTGACGGAATATGGGGCGGATTTAATTATCGCCTTGCAAGTGCGGACACTATCAGGATTGCAAGAGAGCAAAGACCTGATTTCCCGCCGTTGTTACCTGAATACTGGTCAGGAAGAGCGGTACACAAGGGAGAACCGTATTGTCCGAGAAATGTGAAAGAAGTTGCAGACGGTTATGAAGAGGCACTTAAAAATGGCGGTATGCTTAATTTTTATATGTTTACAGGGGGCACTAACTTTGGATTTTTAAACGGTGCAAACTTTGGTAAAACCTTTAATGCACCAACGGACGCGGTAAACAAATACATACCTATTACCACAAGTTACGATGTTGATGCTTTGATTAACGAACAGGGCTTACCCACTGAGAAATATTTCGAATGCAGAAAACGTTTGTGGAAGTATTTAGGACAGCCCGAGCCACCTATGCCCACGCTTGATTATTCTGTGCAAAAACCCGATGACGTAAACCTGGACAGTGTTGCATATCTTTTTGATAATTTAGATAATTTCAAATGCATAAAAAGTGTTGTGCCAATGACTTTTGAAGAACTTGACCAGGACTATGGTTATGTTTTATACAGAACTTATGCTGACGGCTTTGGTGACGGCGGTGAATTTACCATGCCAAATCCCCGTGACAGAGTTGACGTATATGCAAACGGAGAATTAAAAGGGACCGTAATGCGTGACAGAGGAAGCAATACAGTAATAATTGACACAACAAAAGGGGAAAAAGTAAAGCTTGAACTGTTGGTTGAAAACTGCGGACGAATTAATTACGGTTACAGAATTGCAGAGCAAAAAGGTCTTCCCGACGGAGTATTATACAGTATTGCACAACTGTATAACTGGGAAAATATCAGTTTATCCTTTAAATCATTGGAAGGGTTGAAATATACCAAAGATTTCGGCAAAAAAGGCCCTGCTTTTTATAAGGGTAATTTTAAAGCAAAACCGGATACCGACACATTTCTTGATATGAGAAACTTTAACAAGGGCTTTGTGTTTGTAAACGGATTTAATTTAGGCAGATACTGGAATGCAGGACCTCAATATACATTGTATGTACCGGGTGAACTTTTAAAAGAAGAAAATGTAATTGAGATTTTTGAGCAGTACGAAGCACCAAAAGATTTAAAAGTAAAATTTACCGACAAGGCGATAATAAAATAATACTTTTTTCTGTTTTTTGTTGAATAGTGAAAAAATGTATGATACAATGTTGCCCGAGGTGTTGGATATGAAAAAGGCAAAAGAATTTGTGCTGATATTTTTAGGGACAGTTTTACTTTCCATGGGGGTATATTTCTTTAAAGTGCCCAACGGATTTGCAACGGGAGGAGTCAGCGGTATTGCCACAATTTTAGGCGGTGCTTTTGGTATATTTTCCGTTGGAACGTGGATTATAATTATAAACATATTTCTTTTGATTGTGGGCTTTATAGTGTTGGGAAACCAGAACGGAATAAGAACGGTTATATGCTGTCTGTTGTTTTCTTTTATCACATATTTCCTTGAAATCATTGTTCCGCTGTCGGAACCGCTTACAAACCAGCCCTTTTTGGAACTTGTATATGCAATGCTTCTTACATCAGTTGGCTCTGCTTTGATTTTTAACAACAACGCCTCGTCGGGAGGAACAGACATTGTTGCCCTTATTTTCAAAAAATTTACTTCGTTTAATGTGGGAAAATGTCTTCTGGCAGTAGATTTTGCAGTTGCGTGTATGTCATTTTTCGTATTCGGCATACAG
This sequence comes from Clostridia bacterium, assembly GCA_017408205.1. Classification (GTDB taxonomy): domain Bacteria; phylum Bacillota; class Clostridia; order Monoglobales; family Firm-18; genus RGIG1864. Next base: position 2,786 of record JAFQVC010000116.1, read on the forward strand.
GCAGGTTTGTTTTCGCTTTTGGGACTGTTTACCAAAGCATTTCTGGTTGACGAAATAATAGACACCATAAACAGTTGCAAATATTTTATCGCCATTACAGACAAAAAAGAGGAAGTTTCGGAATTTATTATAAAAACTTTGCATCACGGAGCAACCGTTACAGAAGCGGAAGGTTGTTTCACAAACAACCAAAAATATATGATACATACTGTGTGCAAACGTTTTGAGGCAATAACTCTCCGCAAAAAAATAAAGGAAATAGACCCCGGTTCCTTTATAATTATCACCACAACCAGCGAAATTATAGGCCGTGGTTTCAGAGGAGTATAAATTTTTTTTGTAACTATTGAAAAACATGTTGAAATATGTTAAAATATATACAATAGTTAAATTTGGGAGGCAAAAGTATGAAAAAAGTTTACGAAGGAAAAACTAAAGACGTTTATTCCCTTGACAATGGCAATGTAATGCTTAAATTTAAAGACGACTGCACAGGCAAAGACGGTGTTTTTGACCCCGGTGAAAATTCAGTCGGCTTAAAAATCGAAGGTATAGGCAAAGCAAACTTAAGAACATCTGTTTATTACTTTGATTTATTGAAAGAAGCAGGAATAAAAACACATTATGTAAGCGCAGATATTGACGAAGCAACTATGGAAGTGCTTCCCGGCAAAGTGTTCGGTCACGGTCTTGAAGTTATCTGCCGACTTGTTGCAACAGGAAGTTTTATCCGCAGATACGGAGAATATATAGAGGACGGTACACCACTTGACGGCGGTTATGTAGAATGTACTTTTAAAAATGACGAAAAGGGCGACCCGTTGGTTACAAGTGAAGGCCTTGCAGCACTTGGCGTTATGAGTGAAGAAATGTTTGCAAGTATGAAAGAGCAGACACTTAAAATCACAAAAATTGTTGCAGACGATTTGAAATCTATCGGTCTTGATTTGTGGGATATTAAATTTGAATTCGGTTATAATAATGACGAAGTTATTTTAATTGACGAAATTGCTTCAGGTAATATGAGAGTTTATAAAGACGGAAAAATTGTAGAGCCCGTTGAACTTACAAAGTTAATACTGAACAGATAAAAAACTACCCAAAGGATTAAACTCCTTTGGGTAATTCTGTTTTTAAATCTTTTAAATGCTGGTCAAAGCCCGCTTTTTCTATGGTCAGTTTTCCGTCAATATAATCAATATAGGTTAAAGATGCGTTTGACACCCAGTCGATTTCCTGCATTTTTTTACCTGTTATATGGGACATAAGAGCACGGACAGGTGTTGCGTGGGTTGCAATATAAACTGTTTTGTCGGCATTTTCTCTGGCGAGTTTTGTAATTTCCTTTACAACTCTGTCTTTTAATTGTGCCACACTTTCGCCCATTGTTGCACAAGCGTTGTCTATGTCATTAAGCCACACGGAAAATTCTTCGTGGTAATTTGATGCAAGGTCGGAGAAAAGTTGCTTTTCCCATTCTCCTGCGGAAATTTCACGAAGTTCCAGTGACGGAATAACAGGTAAACCTGTAATATCAGCAAGTGCTTTCGCTGTGTTAAAAGCCCTTTTTAAATCACTTGCATAAATTTTATCAATTTTATGATTTTTATAAACATATTCGGCACTTGTCTTCGCCTGTTTTTCGCCAAGTTCCGTAAGATTTACGTTCCAGTGCCCTGCAAAACCGTGTATTAAATTCGCCTCGCTTTGCCCGTGACGTACAATAATAAGCATACAATCACCCTCCAGTTTGTAATTGTATATAAAATAATATTAATTGTCAAGTTTTTACTTGATAGAATTTGTGTTTTGTGGTAAAATAAAAATGTTGGGATTAAATGAGAAGGAGAAATAAATTATGAAGTATAACTTTGAACAGTGGAACGGGTTTAAAAACGGTACCTGGGCTACTGAAATCAGTGTAAGAAGTTTCATAAAACATAATTATACTCCATACGACGGAGATGAAAGTTTTCTTGAAAAACCAACTGAAACTACCCTTGAACTATGGGACCGGGTTCTTGAATTGTTTGAGCAGGAACGTAAAGCGGGTGGAGTTCTTGATATGGATACCGAAGTTATATCCACAATTACTTCACACGCCCCTGCATATTTAGATAAAGAAAAAGAAAAAATTGTTGGATTTCAGACGGACAAGCCGTTAAAAAGAGCGCTTATGCCTTACGGGGGCATCCGTATGGCAGAAAAGGCGTGCGCCGATAATGGATACACTATTGACCCTGAGATCAAAGAGTTTTTCACTACTCACAGAAAAACTCACAATGCAGGTGTTTTTGATGCTTATACCCCTGAAATGAGGGCGTGTCGTTCAAGTCACATTATAACAGGTCTGCCTGACGCTTATGGCAGAGGCAGAATTATTGGTGACTACCGACGTGTTGCACTGTACGGTGTTGACCGCCTTATAGAGGATAAGGAGGAGCAGAAAATCACAACCCGCAGCGCTATGTATGCGGAAGTAATAAGAATAAGGGAAGAATTATCGGAGCAGATAAGAGCACTAAAGAGTTTAAAAGAAATGGCAATGTCTTACGGGTTTGATATTTCAATGCCTGCCAAAGACACAAAAGAAGCAATTCAGTGGCTTTATTTTGCATATCTTGCAGCGGTTAAAGAGCAAAACGGTGCCGCAATGTCGTTGGGAAGAACTTCCACGTTTTTAGATATTTACGCTAAACGTGATTTGGAAAACGGGGTTTATAACGAGTCGGAAATTCAGGAAATGGTTGACCATTTCATTATGAAACTCCGTATGATTAAATTTGCCCGTACTCCCGAATATAATCAGTTGTTTTCGGGCGACCCCCAGTGGGTAACGGAGTCAATCGGCGGTATAGCAATTGACGGACGTCACATGGTTACTAAAATGTCTTACAGATATTTGCACACCCTTATAAATCTCGGCCCTGCACCCGAACCGAATCTTACTGTTTTGTGGTCAACAAGGTTGCCCGAAAACTTCAAAAGATACTGTGCAAAGATTTCTATTGAAACATCTTCCGTTCAGTATGAAAATGATGATTTGATGAGATTTACTCACGGTGACGATTACGCTATCGCTTGTTGTGTTTCGTCAATGCGATTGGGCAAAGAGATGCAGTTCTTCGGAGCGAGAGCAAACCTTGCAAAGTGTTTGCTATACGCTATCAACGGCGGTGTTGATGAGATTTCAGGAAAACAGGTGGGCCCTAAATACCGTCCCATAACTGACCAGTACCTTGATTACGATGACGTTATGGAAAAATATGATAATATGATGGAATGGCTTGCAGGCGTGTATGTTAACACACTTAACATCATTCATTATATGCACGACAAGTACTGTTATGAAAAAATTCAGATGGCACTTCACGATAAAAATGTAACAAGATGGTTTGCAACAGGTATTGCGGGATTGTCCGTTGTTGCAGACTCGCTTTCTGCCATTAAATATGCCAAAGTGAAAACCATAAGAAACGAGCAGGGGATAGTAGTTGATTACGAAGTTGAGGGTGATTTCCCCAAATACGGAAATGACGATGACAGAGTTGACACTATTGCCTATGACGTTGTTCATAAATTTATGGAGCATATAAGAAAGAATCACACATACCGTGACAGTATTCCCACCACTTCAATTCTTACCATCACTTCAAATGTTGTGTATGGTAAAAATACAGGTGCAACACCTGACGGAAGAAAGGCGGGAGAGGCGTTTGCTCCCGGTGCAAATCCTATGCACAAAAGAGATACCAAAGGTGCAGTTGCGTCACTTTCGTCTGTTTCAAAACTGCCATTCCGAGATGCTCAGGACGGTATTTCAAATACCTTCTCAATTATCCCGGGTGCTCTTGGAAAAGATGACAAAATATTAGTTGGAGATTTGGCTATAGATTTTGATTGTGCAAACGGTGCCTGTGCTGTGCCGACGCTGTTTGACGACCTTGATACAAATGACAGGGAGGAATAAATTATGAAAGCAAAAGACAGTCAGATAGACAATCTGGTTTCCCTTTTGGACGGATACGTTGAAAAAGGCGGACACCACTTAAACGTAAATGTATTTACAAAAGAAACGCTTTTGGATGCACAAAAGCATCCCGAAAAGTATCCTCAACTTACTGTAAGAGTAAGCGGATATGCAGTAAATTTTGTTAAACTTACAAAAGAACAGCAGGACGAGGTTATTGAAAGAACCTTCCACGATAAAATCTGATGAAAGGGTATATTCATTCAGTAGAAAGTTTCGGCGCCGTTGACGGCCCCGGAATCAGATTTGTTGTATTTATGCAGGGCTGTCCCTTAAG
>JAFQVC010000117.1 GCA_017408205.1 Clostridia bacterium
AGAGTAAAGTCAACTTGTCTGTAACGTCCGCCGAAAGGTAGTGAAGCAACAGTTCTGTTTTTTGTCAGTTCGCCCATTTCGGCATCATAAATATTTGAAAAAATAATACCTAACATTTCCATAACTATTACCTCCTTACTTTATTTCACCTGTGGGAACAACAGTGTCGTCCAAAACTTCTCTGTCGTTACCAACAACGGTAATTCTGATATTTTGTTTCATATCAAGGTTTTCCCCGATAACAGCATTTTTACCTACTACTGTTCTCTCGCCAATAATTGCATACTGGATATTTGCTCCGTCTTTAATTACCGCACCGGGCATAATAACACTTTTGTTAATTACAGCATTCTTTCCAACAGTACAACCGGTTGAAATAATTGAATTTTTTACCTGACCTTCAATTGTGCAACCCTCGGTGATGTATGAATTTTCAATTTTTGCATTTTTGGTAATTGTACTTGAATTCATTGCATAGTTTCTTGCATAAATTCTAAAATCAGAATCCTTGATTTTTAATTCTCCGTCTTTGTCAAGTAAGTCCATATTTGCTTCCCAAAGACTTTCAATAGTACCCACGTCTTTCCAGTAACCGTCAAAGTTATAAGCGTACATACTTTTGCCGTCTCCAAGCATTTTTGGAATTATGTTTTTACCAAAATCGTTGCTTGATTCAGGGTCTTCTTCATCGTTTATAAGATAATCTCTTAGCACCTGCCACTTGAATACGTAAACACCCATAGAAGCATTTGTGCTTTTTGGCACTTTCGGTTTTTCTTCAAACTCGACAATTTTATTTTTCTTGTCTGTGTTCATAATACCAAATCTTGATGCTTCGGACAAAGGAACATCTAAAACTGCAATTGTACAGTCTGCATCCTTTTCTTTGTGGTATTTTATCATTTTTTTATAGTCCATCTTGTAGATATGGTCTCCTGACAGTATAAGCACATTTTCAGGATTATACTTGTCAACAAAACTGATGTTCTGGTATATTGCATTTGCCGTTCCTTTATACCATTCAGTTTTCTTGCTTCTCTGGTACGGCGGCAGTATAAATGCACCGCCAAAGTTTCTGTTTAAACCCCACGGCTGACCGTTCCCGATATAGTTGTTAAGTTCAAATGGTTGATATTGTGTTAATATTCCTACAGTGTCTATGCCCGAATTAACACAGTTTGCAAGAGGAAAGTCAATAATTCTGTACTTTCCGCCAAATGCTACTGCCGGCTTTGCGTTTTCTTCCGTAAGCACCATAAGACGGCTGCCCTGTCCCCCTGCCAATAGCATTGCGATACAATCTTTACTTCTGTAGTTCATTTTTTAAACCCCCATTCGTATATTTGTAAAAAGTCACCGATAACGGTGGAATAGTTAATGAAACGCTGTTGTCAAACCCGTGCATACAAATCTTTTTCGTTTTAATTCTTCTAAGGGGCGTGCCTGTGCCAAGATATTTTTTGTAATCTGTGGAGAATACAGGTTTTAAATATCCCTCTTTTGGAACGCCTACCAGATAATTTATTCTCTTAACGGGACAAAAATTACATACTGCAATAATTTCATCACCGTTTTTTGCAATTCGCCTGAATGCAATTACGCTGTTCTGGTTGTCGTCAGCACTTATCCAGGAAAAGCCCTCCCAGCCTTGCTCGTTATCCCAGAACTGAGGATTATCAAGATAAAACTTGTTTAAATCCTTTGTAAACTTTTGCGCAACACCGTGAATTTTGTCATCAAGCAAATGCCAGTCCAGTCCTGTTGCATAATTCCATTCGTTAAACTGGGCAAACTCCGTACCCATAAAAGTCAGTTTCTTTCCAGGGTGTGCAATCATATACGCCATAAAAGTTTTGAAATTATCAAATTTTTGTCCATTATCCCCGGGCATCTTGTTATATAATGAACGTTTGCCGTAAACTACTTCGTCATGAGAAATTGGCAATATAAAGTTTTCAGAAAACGCATAGGTTAAAGAGAAAGTAAGGTTGTTGTGGCAACCTTTACGGAACAATGGGTCCTGACTCATATACGTTAGCATATCATTCATCCAGCCCATATTCCATTTAAAACTAAAACCAAGACCTCCGTCATGGGGCGGCATCGTAACCATTGGAAATGCCGTTGACTCCTCTGCAATCATTAATACTGAACTTTTTGTGTCATAGGCAGCACTGTTCATTTTCTTTAAAAACTCTACTGCCTCAAGGTTTATATTGCCTCCGTCTTTGTTTCTTCTCCACTGTCCGTCATTTCGTCCGTAATCAAGATAAAGCATTGATGCAACCGCATCTACTCTAATTCCGTCAATATGATACTTTTTAAGCCAGAAGCAAACGTTTGAAACAAGAAAAGATACTACTTCCCCTCTACCGTAATCAAATACTCTTGTGTTCCAGTCCTTGTGCTCATTTTTAAGGGGGTCGCTGTACTCGTAACAGCAAGTACCATCAAATTCGTAAAGACCGTTTTCGTCTTTAGGAAAGTGTGCCCCTACCCAGTCTAAAATGACGCCTATACCGTTTTTATGGCACTTGTCAACAAAATTCATAAAATCAATGGGAGTGCCAAATCTTGAAGTTGGCGCATAATAGCCGGTTACCTGATAACCCCATGACGGGTCATAAGGGTATTCAGATACAGGCATCAACTCAATATGGGTGTAGTTCATTTTCTTCACATAAGGAATAAGTTTGTCTGCCAAATCATTGTAAGAAAAATAATTTCCGTCGGGATATTTGCACCAGGAAGCCAGATTAACCTCGTAAATATTAATCGGTCTTTTAGTATTATCAAAAGCGTTTTTTAAATATTGTTGATCCTGCCAGTTAAAACCTGACAAATCATAAACTTTAGATGCATTTTCAGGTCGTGTGCAGGTGTGAAAAGCATAAGGGTCGCTTTTATAAACCGAACTTCCGTCGGGCTTTACTATGTAGTACTTATATGCATCATAAATCTCTGCTTCTGTTGTTGTTTCCCAAATTCCGTATCCAATTTTTACCATTGGCAATGAATAGATGTCCCAGTTGTTGAAATCACCAACCAGACTAACGCTTTTTGCCTTTGGTGCCCATACTCTGAAAACGAAGCCGTATTTTACTTTGTGGCAACCTAAAAACTCGTATATATCTCTGCTTTCTCCTCTAATAAATTTGTCTAACATTAAATACACCTTTTTCGCTATATTATTTGAAAATTATTCTTTAAATAATCAAGGGACTTAAGCCTGTTTCCTGTTTGTGCCGCAACATAGTTTTCCGAAAGAATATTTAACTGACTTAAAACCTCTCCACTCGCATTAAATGAAAAAATCTTATTGTCATCACAATATAAAATATAAAATATCGCATTGTAGGTATCGTGATTCATATTAGTCCGCGGGGAACATTTACTGCAATATACAACGCCGTCATCTGCGGAAAAATATGTAATCTCATCTTTTTCTCCGCAATTATTACAACTACTGATTAAAGGAGCAAAACCGCACATTGTCATAAGACGTAACTCGAAAACCGGTTTAATAACAGAATAGTTATCGTGCTTCTCTAAATAATAAAGAGTATTAAGAAGAAGTTTTAAAACACTGTTGTCCTGTTGCTCTACCATAACTGAACCTGTAAGGTCGCAAAAATATGTTGCATAGGATAGTTTTTCGAAATCATTTCGCAAAGTAAAGAAATTATAAATACAGTCAGCCGAAGAAACGTTATACATACTTTTGCCTTTAGATATGATAAATTTACTGTAACAAAATAATGAGCAGGCGCCAGAAATTTTGCTTTTGAAACTTCTTACCCCTGCTGCACTAACTTGTATTTTACCCATTTCTTCTGTTAAAACGGTAAATATCTTGTTGCCTTCTCCTACTTTGGTTTCTTTAATAATCAGACCTTTTACAGTTGTCGTCTTCATTGGTTTTTGACTCACCTGACTTGTCAGTAAAATTCATTATATTTTTATACTCTAAATAAGTTGTAATACTTCCGGTTTTTTTAAAAAAATTCCATGTAAAGTCCTGTAACAATTATACCACCCTTTCAAAATATTGTCTATAGTTATATTTTGAGAAAAGTGTAAAACTATACTGTGAAAATTATTTAAAAATTATCATTTATTTTCTGTATATCCAAAATTTTTCAGTGAAACTTCACTGTTTCGCCAATTTTCTTTAACCTTTACCCACAAATTAAGATATACTTTGCCACCTATAAATCTCTCAATGTCGCGACGGGCAGATGTACCGATTTTTTTAAGCATATCTCCGTTCTTGCCAATAATGATTGACTTGTGAGAATCACGTTCGCAAAAAATAGTTGCTTCAATTGAAGTAAGATTTTTTTCTTCATTAAACTTCATACTTTCAATTACAACGGCAATTCCGTATGGAATCTCGCAATTGGTGTTCCGCATTAATTTTTCCCTGATAAATTCTGCACAAATCTGTTTTTCGGGCTGGTCGGTCAATGTATCGTCAGGGAAGAATTTCGGTCCCTCGGGAAGATACTTTTCAATAACTTTCAGTAACTCATTTGTCCCGTCATTTTTAAGAGCCGAAACAGGCACAATTTCTTTAAAATCAGCAATTGTCTGTAACGAAGAAATTAACGGTAATAATGTTTCTTTTGGCACTGCATCGGTTTTATTGATAACCAGAATTTTAGTGTCGCAGTTAATCTTTTCAATAATCTCCTGCTCGTTTTCAATATTACATTTGTCAGCAGCAACAAGGTATAAAACAATGTCTGCGCCGTCAACACCGGAAAACGCCTCGTTGTTCATATATTTTCCAAGTTTGTTTTTAGCATTATGTATTCCCGGTGTGTCAACAAAAATAAACTGGGAATTATCTTTTGTAACTACGCCTGTTATCTGGTAACGTGTAGTTTGTGGTTTTGGAGATACTGCCGCAATCTTCTGCCCTAAAAAAGCATTTAAAAGAGTAGATTTACCTACATTTGGCTTTCCTGCAATAGAAATAAAACCCGATTTAAACATTACGTTCTTCTCCTCTCGTAAGACCTAACTTTTTAAGTATTTCTTCCTGTTTTGCAAACATCTCTTTTTGTTCGTCCTCTTCTATATGGTCGTATCCGAAAAGATGAAGCATTGAATGGGCAGTTAAAAACGCCAACTCTCTTTCAATGGAATGTCCATATTCCTCCGCCTGAAGTTTTGCTCGTTCCAAAGAAATTACAATGTCTCCCAACTCGTCGGGGTCTAAATTACCCTCATCGTCATACATTGGAAAAGACAGAACATCTGTAGGTCTGTCAATATCTCTGTACTGCCTGTTAAGTTCGTGAATTTCTTCGTCATCGCAAATTAATACGCTAACACTTATTTCAGGAATATTTTCATATTGAAATGACGCTTTTACAGTATAGTTTATAAGTTGTTCAAATTCTTTTGTAAACTCAATCTTGTTTTGATTGTTTGTTATGTCTGTCAACAGCCCTTAACTCCCTTCTTCTGTCATCTTTCTCGTATGCTTTTACAATGGCTTGTACCAAAGGATGGCGGACTACGTCTTTTTCCGTTAATGTGCAAAAGGCAATGTCATCTATATTTTTTAAAATTCGCATAACCTCTTTAAGACCGCTTCTTTTACCGTTTGGCAAGTCCACCTGAGTAATATCACCTGTAATTATTGAACGTGAGCCGAAACCTATTCTTGTTAAAAACATTTTCATTTGCTCTGGCGTGGTGTTTTGTGCCTCATCAAGAATAATAAAGGACTCGTCAAGAGTTCGCCCTCTCATATAAGCAAGGGGTGCAACTTCAATTACTCCCCTTTCTACATACTTTTGGTATGTTTCAACACCAAGCATATCAAATAATGCGTCGTGTAAAGGTCTTAAATAGGGATCAACTTTGTCCTGCAAATCACCCGGCAAAAAGCCAAGTTTTTCCCCTGCTTCAACAGCAGGTCTTGTAATGATAATTCTTGACACCACTTTATTTTTCAGCGCCGTAACCGCCATTGCAACTGCAAGGTAGGTTTTACCTGTACCTGCAGGGCCGATACCAAAAGTAATGGTGTTTTTGTTTATTGCCTCAATGTATTTCTTTTGTCCTAATGTTTTTGCTTTAATAGGTCTGCCTTTTGCAGTAATACATACTATATCATTGTTAAGGTTACCTAAACTGCTTTCCATTTTGTCATCTACCAAAGACAATACATACCTTACCGACTGCTCAGTTATATTTTCTTCTTTTGCGTGCATTTCAATAAGGGTACGAAAAGCCCTTTCTGCTTTATCAGTATTTTCTTCGGTACCGCTTATTTTAAGGATAGTGTCTCTTTGCATTACCTGAACGTGATAGTAGTTTTCGATAATTTTAAGATACGAATCGTACATACCGAAAATTGCACTTATCTGTTCAGTATTTTCCACTTCAATTATTCTTTCTTTTGTCAAATTAAAACCCAACCTTCTCAATAATATTTTCTAAGCACTCGTAAGTAACTGTCAACTTTCCATTTTCAAAAACGTGTTTTTTTGATACTACCTCAATGTCCCTGAGTTCCGCATCCATCTGCTCAATAGTTTTCGAAAGCACTTCTTCTTTTGACATTTCTACCGTTGTTACCGTCTGCTCCACATACTTGTTATACTGTATGGATACAGGTAAAACAAAGTTGTCACCTAAAGAAAACTTTTTCTCTTCTGTTATTGTATCATAATTCTCGTATGAAATGCTATCTTTTATATAAAAATTTATATCAAAATTATGTATTTTTAATTTATTTTTGCTTTTTTCCCGTCCTGTAGGGGTACGAATTTCCTTATACATTGGCAACTGCACAGTTTTTTGGTGCCATGTTCTTGCGATTATTACTCCGTCTGAATGAACGTGCCTGATGCCAGACAGTTCTCCCTCTAAAACACCGCTTACTAAAATCTGTCCTTTCGAAACAACATCGCCCGGTTTTATAAGTTCGTCGCCCTCGGTAATGTCGGAACGGACTATTACTCCCGAATTTTTTGCAACAATACTGCAGGGACTGTCTTTAGGAAAAGCAGGGGGCAACTTGGTGCGCTCCTTAACATCTATTTCAACGGTAGTGCCCTTAACATTAATTCCAACCCACGAAAGTTCAGGAATGTCCGTCATAAGGGTATTTCTCACATAAGACTTGTCGATGCTTTTTGCAAACACTCCTGTTTTAACTCCTGCTTTTGAGAGTCCCTCCATCATCTGGTTGGTAGATATTATTTCATTACCCGTAATATTTATAACCCATACAAATCTGGTAAGGACAATTAATAATACAAAAGATATAAATGCACTTGCAAGTAAAACTTTACGTTTCTTATACCTGTAAAGAAAAAAAGGCAACCCTGCTTTACGGGTAATGTGTACTTTGCAGTCGGACTTTTTTGCAACAGGTCGCAGACGCTTAAAATCATCAACATCTACACAGGCAGATAACTGGTTTTTATTTATCTTTTTTGTATTCCAGATACTGATGCTTCGTCTGGTGCAAAGATTAATAAACCGCTCGGTAAATAATCCCGTTACAGTTATTATAACATATCCTTTTAAAATATTAAATAGTTTTATTAAAAACAATTACTCCCACCTCACAAATTCAATAATTCCTTCAATGAGAATGTAACTGTCCGTAATAACGCAGATTGATAAACGGGAACCCGAAACAGAAACAATTTTTTCCTTTGTCTTAATTCTTATCAGCAAATCGGAATATTCCAGAATTCCTGTGTAGTTTTCAATAGTTAACGAATTGTCAGATATAACTGTTATTTTAGGACTGTCCAAAACAACGTCCTGTGGCATATCAAATAAAGTTGTCAGTTTTTCGCCTATTGTTTTAACGGGCTTTTCTTTTTTTCTCATAGACGGTATTCATTCCCTTCAACATACTTTTTAGGTATATAGAATATATATTCTTTGGAGGGAGAAGTATGAATAAAGTCTTGGTAACTGTAATGGGAATAATTACATTTGCAGGAATGATTGCAAGACCTGAAACGTGCATTAATTCTGCACTTAAAGGAATGAATCTGTGTGCTACGGCAATAATTCCGTCTTTGTTTCCGTTTTTTATATGCGTAAAAATATTCACTAACAGCGGACTGTCAGCAAAACTCGGAAAATGTATGTCCAAAATTATGCGGCCTCTTTTTAATCTTCCGGGGGAGTCGGCATTCGTCCTCTTAATGGGAATGTTAAGCGGTTATCCCGTTGGGGCAAAGTGTGCAGTTTCAATGTATGAAAATAACAGATGCACCAAAGACGAGGCAGAACGGCTTATTTGCTTTTGCAACAATTCCGGACCAATGTTTGTTATAGGTACTGTAGGGACTGTTATGCTTCTTGATAAACAGGCAGGTATTGTTCTTTATTTGTCCAACGTTTTGTCTGTTCTGACAATAGGAATTTTTTTAGGTCTTAAAAGAAAGTCCGAAATATACCGCCCACAAAAAAATACAGTTGCTGAAAACAAATCAATACTTGCAGACGCAGTAAGTGAAAGCGTTAACCTAATTTTTTATGTATGCGGCTTTATAATATTTTTTAATATTTTTGTTTCTCTTATAGAACTGACAAATCTTTTACCAAAAGGAGTATTATATTGCCTTTTTGAAATAACAAACGGTATTTCTTATATATCCGCAACTGCAATTGGAAACTATAAACTTCCACTTATCTCTTTTGTTCTCGGCTGGAGCGGTATAAGTATTATTGTTCAGGTGCTTGGGATAACAGATAAATACGGCTTTTCAAAAATAAAATTCATAGTTTCAAAACTGACTCAGGGTTGTCTTTCCTTCGTATATACTGTAATGCTGTTAAACGTACCTTCAATTCCGCAATTTATAAATATTCTTGTAATAGGTATTATAATAACGAGCATTCTGCTTTCAAAATTAATAAAGGACTTGTAACACAAGTCCTTTAAAATTATTTCAGTTGTGCTGCTTTAACAGTATTTTTCATAAGCATAGCAATAGTCATAGGCCCTACTCCGCCCGGCACGGGAGTAATCGCTGCCGCCTTTTTCTCGCATTGTTCAAAATTAACGTCGCCTACAAGTTTTTTGTTTTCAAGTCTGTTCATACCAACGTCAATAACAACTGCACCCTCTTTAATCATGTCCCCTGTAATCATTTCAGGTACGCCCACTGCTGCAACAACTATGTCTGCGCCTCTTACTACTTCTGCTAAATTCTTTGTTTTTGAATGGCAGATTGTAACAGTGCCGTTCTGGTGCAGTAAAAGCATTGCCTGAGGTTTGCCAACAATGTTGCTTCTTCCTATTACTACACAGGATTTACCGCAAACTTCAATGCCGCTTTCTTTTATAAGTTCCATAACACCTGCAGGTGTGCAGGGTAAAAAGTCAAAGTCCCCAATCATAATTTTACCCACATTTACAGGGTGAAAAGCATCTACGTCCTTTTCAGGTCTTATGGCGTTAATTATTGTCTTTTCATCTATCTGTTTGGGTAACGGTAACTGAACTAAAATACCGTCAATGTTGCTGTCGTTGTTCAACTTTTCAACAAGTGCCAATAACTCATCTTGTGTTGTTTCAGATGGCATCGCGTGTTCTTCGGAATAAATCCCAAGTTCTTCACAAGCCTTTTTCTTTGAGTTAACGTACACTCTGCTTGCAGGGTTGTCACCAACAATAACAACTGCAAGACCTACACTAACGCCTTTTGCCTTTAAACTTGCCACTTCTTCCTTTAATTCGTTCTTTATTCTTTGGGATACTGCTTTCCCGTCTAAAATCTTTGCCATTTCTGTTCTCTCCTTTTGGTCTTATTAAACATTTCTTTCCGTAACCTATTAAATCTTCACGTCCCGCCAACACCAAAGCCTTATAAACCAAATTGTAATTAGCAGGGTTTTTGTATTGCAACAACGCCCGTTGCATTTGTTTTTCGTTGTAATCGGTAGGAACATACACTTTTTCCATAGTTCTCGGATTAATCCCCGTGTAGTACATACAGGTAGAAATCGTGCCGGGTGTTGGATAAAAGTCCTGAACTTGCTGAGGGTTAATGTTGTTGTCCCTTAAATATTCTGCAAGTATTATTGCATCGTTAATGGTGCTTCCGGGGTGTGACGACATAAGATACGGTACAATATACTGCTTTTTACCAAGTTTTTC
>JAFQVC010000118.1 GCA_017408205.1 Clostridia bacterium
CCTGTCTGTTACGGATGTGGGCGGAGAAATACTTGTAATTTCCCAGTTTACACTGTACGGTGACTGCAGAAAGGGCAAACGTCCCAGTTTTGTGTCGGCAGGTGAGCCAAAGTACGCCAATATGATGTACGAAGAATTTATAAATAATTTAAAAGAAAAAGGAATAACTGTTGCAAAGGGAGTTTTCGGCGCAGATATGAAAGTGGAACTATTAAACGATGGCCCTGTAACAATTCTTTTAGACAGCAAAAAACTATTTTAGCGAGGGAATACAATGAAAAACAATTTAAAAGGAAGCGTTATTCTGTTTTTAGCAGCGCTTATATGGGGTATATCTTTTGTATCCCAGAGTGTGGGAATGGATTACGTAGGCCCATTTACCTTTATAGGAATACGTACAACAATGGGCGGTCTTGTGCTTTTGCCATTTATTTTTATAACTGACCGTAAAAAGAAAAAGCAGGGTACTTATGTAAAAACAGATATGAAAAAACTGATTATCTGCGGCGGACTTTGCGGTTTGTTTTTGTGTGCCGCATCTACTTTGCAGACCTACGGTCTTAAATTTACCACTACAGCAAAAAGCGGGTTTTTAACTGCCCTTTACATTATTTTTGTAGCAGTACTTGGACTTTTTTACGGCAAAAAATTAAATGTAAAAATGGCACTTGGTATTATAATTTCTGTTGTGGGAATGTATTTCCTTTGTCTTTTTGGAGCAGATATGTCTTTTAACAAAGGCGACCTTATAACAGTAATCTGTGCAGTGTTCTTTTCAGGGCAAATCCTTTGTGTTGACAAATTTGTACGTGAAGTTGACGGTGTAAAACTTTCCTGTACACAGTTTCTGGTTGCGGGGGGCATATCCCTTATACTGATGGCTTTATTTGAAACTCCAGATATAAACAATATAATGAGTTGTTATATTGCACTTTTATATTCGGGCATTATGTCCTGCGGTATAGCATATACTTTTCAGGTTATAGGTCAGAAGTACGCAGAGCCGACAACGGCAGCAATTATAATGTCTTTTGAGGCGGTGTTTGCCGCAGTTGCAGGTTGGATTATTTTGTCTGAAGCAATGACCGTTTCACAGATGTTTGGTTGTTTGCTTATGTTTTTAGCAATAGTATTAGTACAGTTACCAAGTAAGAAATAAAAAAGCAGGAGCGAAAACTCCTGCTTTTATTTTTGGGGGATAGGAAAAAAAGAGGCAGAATGAGCAAACTGAACCCGCAGGGGATACCCGAAGGCGTACTGAAGTACGTCGAGTGGTGAAGTTTGCTTATAGCAAAAAGGTTAATAAACAAAAGAAAAAGGTCTCTTGTGAGACCTTTTTCAACATATAAATTCAATAAACTATAAAGTTATCAATCGTTTTTATGGGTTGTTTTTATCCCTACCTTTTTGCGGTCTGGACTTTTTTTACATCCCCTCTTACGCTTTTTTTGTTGTTGCTACTTTAATTATGAACAATGTCAATACTGTAAGAACAACACCGATTGGTAATAAGATGTAAACATTCTGAACGAAGGCAGCAAGTAAGTACATTACAAATGAGATTGCTGCAACTGTTATAGCGTAAGGCAACTGAGTTGATACGTGATTTAAGTGGTTGCACTGAGCACCTGCTGATGACATAATTGTTGTATCGGAAATTGGTGAGCAGTGGTCACCGCATACAGCACCTGCAAGACA
>JAFQVC010000119.1 GCA_017408205.1 Clostridia bacterium
ATAAGGGCGTATAAAAACGGGGAAGAAACCCGTCTTTTAACATATACAGCAGGGTATTATACTCTTCTTGACGGAACAGGGGACTTGATTACGGATTTTGGTCAGTTTGACCATCTTGCCCTTGACACCGCCAAAAACGACAGATTTGTAATACAAAGAGGTACTCTTTTTACAATTATTAACGAAGAGGGTAACCAGATAAGCAATCTGGGAAGATATGACGAACTTATCCCCGATTTTGAAAATGAGAAATTTATCGGCATAAAAGGGGACAAAAAAGGAATTATCAAAAATAACGGCGTAACTGTAGTGCAGTTTTCTTGCGACGATATATGGAAATCGGAGAAAAACGGACTTTACGTTCTGGTACAGGGTAATTTAATGGGGGTTGCAGACAAAGACGGTAAAATCATAATCCCCGTAAAATATGCGGGCGTGGACAGTTACCAAAAAGTGTTTGTTATAAAAGACGGTGACAAGTACGGTTTTTGTGATTTAGAGGGTAATTTCTTAACAGAGTGCGAATATGACGGAGTTTCGGATATAAAATCAGACAAGGAAAGTTTTACCTGCACAGTACAAAAAGACGGAGAATTTTTTAACTTAAGTTTATAAATGTGTTTTAGTGTTAATAATTTCCTTGGGTGAAATTATATGAAAAAATTTTTTGTTGCATTAATTTTAGGGATAGCCATAACAGGTTACGTTACCACATACTGCGAAACAGTTAAGAGCAATATTTCAAAAAGCGTTGTACGCCTTCACGTTGTGGCAAACAGTAATTCCCCTTACGACCAGCAACTGAAATTAGAAGTAAGAGACAAAGTTTTAGACTGGCTGTCAGAACAGGACTTTCAAAGCGTAGAACAGGCAAAAGAAGTAACAGAAAACAGTATTGAGAAAATTACAAAGATAGCAAATAATGTTGTAACGGAAAAGGGCTTTTATTACCCTGTGAAATGCAAAACGGGAAACTTTATGTTCCCTACAAAAAGTTACGGTGATGCAAAACTGCCAAAAGGTGAGTACTACGCCTTAAGAGTGGAAATAGGAGAAGCAAAGGGCGAAAACTGGTGGTGCGTACTTTATCCCCAACTTTGTTTTTCGGAATTTGGAGAGGAAAGCAAGGCAAGATTAAAAGCATCGTTAAATAAAGAGGAGTATGCCCTTGTAACGGAAAGCGAAAAATACAAGTTTAAGTTTATGCTTTTAGAACTGCTTGGTAAATAAAAACTTGCAAAAGTGACGGATTTATGATATAATGATTAAGTTATAATTGTTCGGAAAAATAAAAATGGAGGTTTAAAAGTGGCAAAAAAACAAAAATTGAAGATAATACCTCTTGGCGGTCTTGATGAAATCGGCAAAAACATAACAGTTTTTGAGTACGGAAAAGATATCATCGTTGTTGACTGCGGACTGATGTTCCCTGACGAGGAAATGCCCGGTATAGATATAGTTATACCTGATATGTCATACCTCGTTAAGAACAGCGACAGAGTAAGAGGGGTAGTTTTAACTCATGGTCACGAAGACCATATAGG
>JAFQVC010000120.1 GCA_017408205.1 Clostridia bacterium
AAATACTGGGGTATGCTTGAAAGAAATGAAATTACCAAGCCCGAAGTGTTAATAGGCAGATTTCATGAGTTTTTCAGCATTATCGGTGTTGACACTTCTGTTGCAGAAGCGTTTAATAATGAGTATCAGGTAACCCTCGGAGACCATATTGAATTTATTGAAAATGCAAAAGAAATGTTGCAGTTATATAAAGGCAAATGTGTCCTTGCAGGGGTTACAAACGGTACAAAAGCAGCACAGGAAAAGAAACTTCGTATGTCGGGTCTTGATAAAATTTTTGATGCAGTTTTCATTTCCGAAGATGTTGGATTTGAAAAACCAAATAAAGAGTATTTTGATTTTGTTTTTGAAAGTTTAGGTATAACGGATAAAAAAGAGGCACTTATTATCGGGGATTCCCTTATTGCTGATATGAAAGGCGGTTATGATTCTGGTATTGATACCTGCTGGTTTAATCTCGCTCATAAACCAAACACTCTTAATGTATCGGTTACATACGAAATTGACAATATGAATAAACTTTCGGATATAGTTAAACTTTAATAAGTTTTTTATCCTGGCTTGACATGAATTCAAGTGATGCTGAAAGAGGCGGAATATATGAATAAAAACATAATTTGCATAATTTTGGTTATAGTGTTACTTCTGGCAACAGGCGGTATTTTATATCACAAAACAAATATGGATGCCGAAACTGAACAGGCGGTAACAGAAAGCGAAATTATTGAAATATCTGTTGATGAGGTGACAGGTATAACCAAAGACGAAGCGGAAGAGTTATGTTATTTTGTTATGGGAGAAAAAGACGAGGAAACGGGTTATATTTTTTCATTCGGCACATCGGGGGCTGTTAAGAAAGGTAAAAAGCAGTATTATGTTATACGGGCTTCATGGTTGGTAGATAACAGTCATTTATCATACATCGGCGATTTTTTTGTATCAGCAGACGGCAAAGAAATTTACAACGGATATGTGTCACCCGATGAATATTCCATGCAGGACATAATATGGAGTAAATAGGTTATAATTGTTCAAAAGAGGAGAGTTACGGTTGAAAAAATCGGCATTTATATACATAATTTCAGCATGCATTTTCTGGGGAACAAGCGGGATATTTGTGGAATATCTTGCACCTTTCGGGTTTAGTTCACCCCAGATGACATTTGTAAGAGGAACGGTTGCATTTGTATGTATGCTTTTATACGTACTGATACGGGACATAAACCTTTTTAAAACAAACTTAAAAGAACTGCTGTTTTTTATGGGAAGCGGACTTGCTTTTTACTTTACAGCAACCTGTTATTTTCAGTCAATGCAGTTGACATCTGTTTCCACGGCGGTGGTGCTTATGTACACAGCACCAATATTTGTTATGATATATTCCGTTACATTTTTAGATGAGAAGTTAACAAAGACGAAATTGATTGCACTTGTTACAATGCTTATTGGTTGCGGTCTTGTATCGGGAATAATAGGGGGACTTAAGTTTAATGTTCTTGGAATAGCAATCGGCTTTATGTCGGGGATAAGTTATGCGGCGTATAATATTTTGACAAAAATACAGATGCAAAAGGGTATAAATCCTGTAAAAGCAAATTTATACTGTTTTTTATTCAGTATTATTATAGGGTTGTTTTTGTCAAATCCCTACGGGATACCAAGTCTGATTTCTCAAAATCCATTGGTTACCGTTTCTCTTTGCACAGGTATGGGGATATTTGCCTGCATACTGCCTTATTTTTTATACAGTACAGCCCTTCGGTATATTCCTGCAGGTACAGCGTCATCATTGGGGATAATCGAGCCCATGTCAGCCACCATTTTCAGTGTGCTTATATTGGGCGAAGAACCGTCAATTTATTTATTGGTGGGAATTGCGCTTGTTTTAGGTGCAGTTTTTCTGCTTGGAAAAAATAATTAAAAGGAGAGTAATTATGGTTAAACACATTATTTTATGGAATTTAAAAGAGGAATACAATACAAAAGAGATTAAAGACAGAATAAAGAGCGGACTTGAAAGTTTAAATGGTGAAATACCCGGTCTTGTGGAAATTAAAGTGATTATTAATCCTTTGGAAACTTCAAATGCGGATGTTATGCTTTATTCTGTATTTGAAGATTTTGACAGTTTGAAAGGATATGCAATTCATCCCAAGCACGTTTACGCTGCAGATACTTTTGTAAGACCATATACAAAGTCAAGAAGTTGTATGGATTTTGAGGAGTAAAGCAAACCTCTATATAGTAATTTGCGTTTTTGTCTTCAAACAGTTGCAAAAATATTGTCGTTATGGTATATTTGATTGGAAAGAAGGTGCGGTATGAACAACAAACAGAATTTACATATACATACAAATTTATGTGATGGAAATGATTCACCCATAGAGATTGTTGAGGCGGCACTTTCTGCGGGATTTGATTCTATCGGTTTTTCTGCACACTCTTATATGAAATATTCCTGCTATCTTGGTTACAGGGACAGAACAGAGGAGTACAAACAGGAAGTTACGAAACTTAAAAAACTGTATGAAGACAAATTAAAAATATTTCTTGGTCTGGAAGTTGATATGTATTCGGAGCCCGATACCAAAGATTATGATTATCTGATTGGCTCTGTGCACTACCTTGTTAAAGAAAATGAGTATCTTGGCTTTGACAGAGGAGACGAAGAAGTCGAACGAATTATAAACGAATACTTTGGCGGGAACGGAATGAAGTATGCAAAACTTTATTACGAGACGTTGGCACAATTACCAGATTACGGCAAGTTTGATATTATAGGGCACTTTGATATAATAACAAAACACAGCGAAAACAGAAACTTTTTTGACGAAACATCAAAAGAGTATCTTGGGTATGCTTTTGATTCTGCAGAAGCACTTGCAGGCAAAATTCCTTTATTTGAAGTTAATACGGGTGCCATTGCAAGAGGGTACAGAACAACACCGTATCCGTCCATACCCATCATTAAAATGTTAAAAGAACTTGGTTTCGGCGTAGTTATAACGTCAGATTGTCACGATAAAAACAAGATTGACTGTTACTATGACGAATCGGTGGAACTTTTAAGAAATTGCGGATTTAAAGAGAAGTTCATTCTTACGGACAACGGTTTTACAGAAACTTCCTTATAAAAGGTGATAAAATGAATTTACTTACAATTATTATATTGATTTTTTCAGTTGTTGGTGCTTTAGACAGGATACTTGGCAATCGTTTCGGTTTCGGAAAAGAATTTGAAAAAGCATTCTATCTGTTGGGTGCAATGTCACTTTCGATGATTGGTATGATAGTGATTTCGCCGCTTATTGCTGATGCTATGAAACCGGTTTCAGTTTTTTTGTCTGACACTTTACATATTGACTCGTCAATAATACCTGCTTCATTGTTTGCTAACGATATGGGAGGAGCCCCATTGGCTGTTGAAATGGCTGCAAATGATAAAATAGGCGGGTTTAATGCACTTGTTGTATCGTCTATGATGGGATGCACAATATCTTTTACAATTCCTTTTTCACTGGGGGTAGTTGACAAAACTCAACACAAAGAGTTACTGTTAGGACTTTTATGTGGGATAGTTACCATACCTGCAGGGTGCATAGTTGCAGGAATAATCTGCAATATAGAGTTTGGTCTATTAATGCTTAATATGTTGCCGCTTGTAATATTTTCCGGAATTGTTGCCTTTGGACTTGTTCGCTTCCCGGATTTCAGCGTAAAGATATTTAAAATATTCGGAATTTTTATTACGATTGTTATTACAGTCGGTCTTTCTCTTGGAATTATCAGATTTATTACCGGTTTTGAAGTTATAAAGGGACTTGCCACTATAGAAGAGGGGGCATCTATTTGTGTTAATGCAGCCATTGTATTATCTGGCTCTTTTCCACTTATGTTCTTTTTGTCAAAAATACTTGGAAAACCCCTTGGAATTATTGGTAGAAAAATAGGTGTGAATGAAATTTCGATAGTAGGACTTATTTCTAATCTTGCTTCAAATTCCACAACCTTCGGTATGATGGATAATATGGATAATAAGGGTGTTGTACTGAATTCCGCATTTGCAGTATCGGGTGCTTTTGTTCTGGGCGGTCATCTTGCTTTTACTATGGCTTTTGACAAGTCGTATCTTATACCTGTAATTGCAGGTAAGTTGGTTGCAGGGGTTCTTGCAATTATACTTGCAGGTATAGTGTTTAAAAATACAGAAAAACAAGTATAATATTTTTAAGAAAGGTAAATACTTATGAGGATTTTAGGCGTTGATTACGGTGAAGCACGAACAGGCGTTGCGGTATCCGACGAACTTAACTTAACTGCGCAAGGTGTAAAAACTGTCTTTGGCAGAAATTCCGAAAAAGTTGCCGCTGAAGTATCCAGAATAGCGAAGCAATATGATGTGAAACTTGTTGTGGTGGGGTTGCCTAAAAATATGGACAACACAATTGGTTTTCGCGGTGAAGCAACAATGGAATTTGTGGAAAAACTAAAACCGCTTATTGACTGTCCGATTGAGTTATGGGACGAACGGTTGACCACTGTCAGCGCCATCAGGGTACTTAATGAAACCAATACAAGAGGTAACAAGAGAAAAAATGTGGTTGACACCGTTGCTGCTTGTATAATATTACAAAATTATATAGATTTTAAAGGAGGAAATTGAAATGAGTGAAGAAATGAGAAACGACAACATCATCGAACTTACAGATGAGGAAACAGGGGAAGCGGTGTTATTTGAACACCTTGACACCATCGAATTAAACGGTAATCAGTATTTTGTTCTTACTGATTATTACGAAGAAGAAACTGAAGAGAGCGACGTTTACGTTATGACAGTTGTAGTTGACGAAGACGGTGAAGAAACTCTTGAAATTGTTGAAAATGACGAAGAGGTTGCTGAAGTTTTTGCGATTTTCAAAGAACACGTTGGCGACGAATTTGAATTTTTAGACTGATATGTAAAAAATTTTTAATAAAATAATACTATTATTTTTTAAAGAACTATGATACAATATATCATAGTTCTTTTTTTGGAGGTACATACAAATTGAAAGATAAATTAAGAGCACTTGTTGCATCGGTTATTATAATTTTATATACGTCAACTTATGTTTTTGCATCTGCAAGCATTTTGGGAAGCGAGCAGATATATAAAGGCGAAGTGCAGATTGCCGACGGTACATACTACTATGAAAACGTCTTTTACAGCGACCAGTCGGGAGTAGGTCCTCAGGCAGAGTATTATTTCGAATACAATCCAAATACCAATGTTGTCCCCGTAATTACTGACGGTGGCTCGGTATATGGCAGATACGATATATACCAGAATTATAACGATTTATTGTCACAAAATTTAAAACCTGTAGCAGGGGTTAATGGTGATTTTTATTCTTTGCAGACGGGTGTGCCGATTAGTCATTGTATTTCTGACGGGTATATTATTTCAAAGGACAAAACCGGACAGGACAGTGTGGGCTTTTTGGAAGACGGTACTGCATTTATAGGATGGCTGGAAATAAAGACTACCGTTATAAAAGACGATGCAAGTGCAATTGTTGAAAATATAAACAAATATCGTCAGCCACATCAGGTTTATATGTTTACGGAAGAGTTTGGCAAAGAAACTCACGATACAGACCCCGGTCTTGTGGTTGTTCTGACGGATTTATCCGACAAAATTTCCATTCAGGGAGAAGTAACAGCAACTGTTGAAAGTGTTGATTATTTTACGGGTTCAACTGCACTTCCAAAGGACAAGATTATAATATCAATTAACGACAAGTTAAAAGAGCAGGACAACTACAAGTTTTTTGAAAGTCTTACTGCGGGTGATGTTGTTACCATTAAATCAGAATTTACCGGTGATACCCGTTTTCTTGAGGCAAAGACCGTAATGGGCGGTTCTCAGGGACGTCTTTTAAACAAAGGCGTAGTAAATGACAAGTTACAAGTAGGTGCTGCACCCAGAACCGCAATAGGTGTCCGTGAGGACGGCTCAAGTATATTTTATACCATTGACGGAAGACAGACGGGTCACAGTTACGGTGTTCAACTGACCACTCTTGCAAAACGGCTAAAAGAGTTGGGGTGTGTTGATGCAATAAACCTTGACGGAGGCGGCTCAACAACATGCGGGGTAATTTTACCGGGATACAGTGATTTTACTGTTACCAACTCTCCGTCAGACGGAAGTGTCAGAAAAAATTCAAACTTTTTCTTTTTTGTAAACAATGCAGAAGCGACGGGCAAACCGTCAAAAATGTTTATTTATCCCCTTGATATGAAAATTTTATCAGGCGCAAAAACTACCGTTACCGCTAAAATGACAGACGACAGTTTCAACCCTGTTAATTCTGACAACATCGCTTATTTTACAAGTCAGGGAGAGATTAACAATAAAGGTGAACTGATTGCTGACGGAAACGGACAGTTTACCGTAACTGCACAAAAAGACGGTATTTCTTCGGAAATTACATATACTGTTTACGACAACCCTACATCAATAGTTGCAAATGTTGAAAGTATTGTGGCGGAAACGGAACAGAAGATACAATTAACAGCGATTGCTATGGACGGGCACAGTCAACTTATCTCGCAAAACAACTGTTTTGAGTGGTCGGTATCTGATGAAAAATTAGGCAGTATAGACCAGAATGGTGTGTTTACTGCAGGTAAAGTCCCTTTTACAGAGGGAAACATCGAAATAAAATACAATGATACCATCAGAACTATTCCTGTTTCAATAAAAGGTGAAACTGATGCACCTGAATTTTATCACAATATTGATGAGTTTAAATTTGAAGACGGTAAAATTACTATAAAGATATCAAACGAACACAACATTTTACTTGATAAATCACAAATCACCTTTAAAACTGACGGAGAAGAAAAAGAGTTCGGATTTGAAGACGGAATACTGACTTTTGACTTTGAAGATGGCTTAAAAGACTGTACACACAGAGTATCGGTATTAATTAAAAACAAGTTTGACAATATTACCTTGCAGTTTTTTGAAATCAAAGGAATCAACAGTACAAATGTATTTTCTGACACACAAAACAACTGGGCGAAAGACATAATTGCCTATATGAACAGTCAGGGTGTAGTAAACGGATACACCGAACAAGACGGAACGGTTGTATTTAAACCACAGGACAATATGACGAGGGCTCAGTTTGCAGTTATGATTTCAAATTATTTAAAAATAGATTTAAGTAGTTATGAAAATGTTGAGTTGCCATTTGCTGATGCAGAGTCAATTCCCCAGTGGGCAATAAATCAGGTTAAAGCGATGTATAAAGAGGGGATTATTTCGGGACGACAAAACGGTGACACGGTTGTGTTTGATTCCAATGCACTTTTAACAAGGGCTGAGGCGGCTGTAATGCTTTCGAGAATTTTGCCAGAAGGACTTAAAAAAGCATCGGTTGATTTTTCCGACAAAGCCGATATTCCGACCTGGGCAACAGACGGTATTGCGGTTTTAGTTAATTTAAAGGCGTTAAACGGATATCAGGACAACACCATATTGCCAAACAATAATATAACACGTGCGGAATGTGCAAAACTTTTATACAGTATTTTTTAATGTATAATATTTATACTTTTGCCAATAATAATATTGCATCGAAAAATATTAAATAAGGCAGGGTGTAAACACTATGTTTGAAAACAAAAATCAAAATCAAGACAAAAATCAAAACCAGAACAAAAACGAAAACAAGAATCAGAACGAAAACAAAAACAACAACCAGAACAGATAATTTAGTTTTGTAGGACGATGCAGTATAAGACACTATTTCTTGTTGGAATAGTGTCTTTTACTTTTTTTACATTTTTTTAACACAAAACATAAATTATATGTTATAATATAAGACAATGGAGGGATAAACTATGTTCAAGAAGTTTTTATCGGTATTTTTGACGTTAATACTTGCAATTTCTTTTGTCGGTTGCAAAAAACAACCTGCAACTGATACCGAGAAAGAAAAAGAAAATAAAATACATACGAAGAAGGAACAAAAGATTGACGAAGTTGACTGGAAGGAAGAAAACTATACATTAGTAAAACTTGATAACACGATTTTTAAATCAGAAGACAAGAATATTGATTATAAAGACGGTGACGTAGCCATTACAAAAGGCGGTACTTATGTACTTAAGGGTTATTATTACGGTGGTATTGTTGTAGATACAACAGAAGAGGTAAATCTGGTTTTCAATACGGTTCAGTTGTTCCCGACCGGTGAGCCCGCAATAAGAGTTTTAAATGCAAAAAAAATCAATATTGTTCTTCAGGAGGACACAATAAACACCATAACGGATAAAACCGTTTATGAAAACGAAATGGGCACAATAATGAGTAATGTTGATTTGTACTTCATAG
This sequence comes from Clostridia bacterium, assembly GCA_017408205.1. Taxonomy (GTDB): domain Bacteria; phylum Bacillota; class Clostridia; order Monoglobales; family Firm-18; genus RGIG1864. Next base: position 8,387 of record JAFQVC010000120.1, read on the forward strand.
GAGACGGTGCATTGTTTATTGAAAGTTTCGCCAACGGAATTATGAGCGAAGAAAGTGTAATTTTCAGTGAATGTACTATAAATGTTGTTGCCGAGTCAAAGGGTGTGTATGCTAAAAAGTGCATTCATAATAAAAACGCTTCTGTAGGTGTTTACAGTGAAGAAAACGCTTTTGTTGCAAAAGAACATATTGAAATTGACGGTGGATATACGCAGGTTAAAAATGCCGAAGAAGGATTTGAAAGTTTAAGTATAGATATTTTAGACGGTATTGTGGATATAAAAGCCAAAGAAGACGGAATTAACGGAACAGACAAACGTGATAATTTGTCCATTTTAAGCAATGAAAATGCAAAACAAATTCCTCAGGGCGAAAAACCAAAAGACAAACCGGTTGCACAGAACCTTCCTCAGGGAGAAATACCAAAGGACAAGCCAATCGTAGAACCTATGCCTGTCAGCACCGAAATCAGTAATGCTGTTTTGAATATAAAAGGTGGTAAAATTACTGTAAACGCCGAGGGTGACGGTATAGATATAAATGGTGAAATTGTAATGGATGGCGGAACGGTAATAGTTTACGGAACAGACAGTAAAGAAGACGGAATGATTGATTTTGACAAGACATTTACATTAAATGGCGGAACACTTATCTGTGCGGGACAACCACATATGCTTCAAAAAGTAACTTCAACCAAGGAGTCCGTTTTATTTGTTACAGATATCAGTGTCCCTGAAAATACCTTGGTTAAAATTACCAACAGCAAAAACGAAGAATTGTTCGAGTTTAATAACCCGAGAGCATTCACAACATTCTATATGGTTTCTGACCAACTCAGAAAAGGTGACGGTTACAACCTTGTATCAGGCAGTAAAAATATTAAAAACATTATAGCAGAATAATATAAAAACCTTTGGAATTTAACAGTTCCAAAGGTTTTTAAAAATTTTGGTAAAAAGATATTGAAAATTGTTGCTTTTTATGGTATGATAATTAGTTACAGAAAGGATGTTGAAAATGGTTAATGTAGCAGTATTGGGTTACGGTACAGTCGGCTCGGGTGTTGTTGAAATTATAAACGGCGGACAGTTCCTTAAAAAAGCTGGAGACGAAATTAACGTCAAAGCAATATTGGATATAAGAAAATTCCCGGGGGACACTTACGAAAACCTTGTTACCGATAATTATGATAATATATTAAACGACGATGAAATATCAATTATTGTAGAAACAATGGGTGGCTTAAAACCCGCTTACGATTTTACAAAACGCGCACTTTTAAAGGGCAAAAGCGTTGTTACATCAAACAAGGAACTTGTAGCAACACACGGTGCAGAGTTGTTGAAAATCGCAAAAGAAAACAACGTAAGTTATCTTTTTGAAGCAAGTGTGGGCGGTGGTATCCCTATTATAAGACCTCTTAACAACTGTCTTGCTGCTAATGACATAACTTCAATACTTGGTATTTTAAACGGTACAACCAATTACATTCTTACACAGATGTTCAAAAACGGTGTGTCTTTTGATAATGCTCTTTCTGATGCTCAGGCAAAGGGATATGCTGAACAAAATCCCGCAGCAGATATTGAAGGACACGATGCCTGCAGAAAAATCGCCATTTTATCATCTCTGGCATACGGAAAACACATAAACAGTAATGAAATAAAAACAGAGGGTATTACTAAAATTTCTTCTGCAGATGTAAACTATGCCGAAGAAGAGGGCTACAGTATTAAACTTATCGGCAGAAGCAAGAATCTGGGTGACGGAGTTTACGCCTGCGTTTCACCTGTTATGTTGCCGAAAGGTCATCCTTTGTCAGATGTAGAAGATGTATTTAACGCAATACTTGTAAACGGAAGTGCAACAGGTGATGTTATGTTTTACGGAAAAGGCGCTGGTAAACTGCCCACCGCAAGTGCAGTTGTTGCCGACGTAATTGATATAGTAAAACATAAGGGCTACGGTGCACCTTTCTGGGAGGACGGCGGAGTTACAGTTGCAGTCAACCCCGACCCCGTTAAAAAGTATGTAAGAGTAAGTGATAACGGAAGAGGCGCAAGTGCAGTTACAGCAATATTCGGAGAAGTAAAAATGTTGAAATCCGAAAGTGGTGAAGTTGTATTTATTACCGACTATCTGACTGAAAACGAGTTTGACAACAATATTTCAAAATTGCAAGGTATTTTAGGACAAGACAGTATAATCAATACTATTACTGTTTTATAAGAGGAGATAAGAAATGGGGAACTGTCAGGTTAGAATTCCTGCAACAAGTGCTAATATGGGAAGTGGTTTTGATACAATCGGTGTTGCATTAAAGTTGTACAACACTGTTACTGTTGAAGAAACTGACAGCGGTCTGGAAATAGAAGTGCTTGATGCTTCAAAAAAATTCCTTCCCAAAGATGAGCGTAACCTTGTATATCGTGGGATAAAAACTGTTTTTGACCACGTTGATTACAAGTGTAACGGACTAAAAATTGTTTTAAATAATGAGATTCCAGTAACAAGAGGACTCGGGAGCAGCAGTTCGGGTATAGTCGGAGGACTTCTGGCAGGGAACTATCTTTCAGGCAATACTCTTTCTACTGACGAGTTAGTTAATCTTGCCTGCAAACTTGAAGGTCATCCCGACAACACCACACCTGCATTAACGGGTGGTTTTGCGGTTGCAGTTAAAACCGACCCTGTGTCATACATCAAACTTCCTGCGAAGTACAATGATTTGCGACTTGCCTTGTTTATTCCTGATTTTCCGCTTAATACAGTAAGAGCAAGAGGAGTTCTTCCAAAAGCGGTGTCACATACTGATGCGGTTTACAATATTTCAAGAGCGTCACTTCTTACCGCGTCAATTATGTCGGGGAGATATGATTTGCTGGGTACGGCGTTGCAGGACAGAATGCATCAGCCATTCCGCAAATGTCTTATCGGCGGAGTTAACAGAATTTTTAAATTCGGCAAAGACAACGGTGCTTACGGAACATATATAAGCGGTTCAGGACCCACAATAGTGTCTGTTATTGACAGCAGTATTGAAAACAGATTTTATAGCGAAGCACAAGATTTTTTGAAAAAGCATATGAATAATTGGAGTATAAAAATTGTTGAAATAGACCAGAATGGCGCAACAGTTAATATATAAAGGAGGAATTACAGTGAGTTTAATAGTTAAAAAATTCGGCGGAAGTTCTGTTGCCAATGCTGAAAAAGTAATGAACGTAGCAACAATAATTACTGACGAATACAAAGCAGGAAATTCAGTAGTAGTTGTTGTTTCCGCGCAAGGTGACACAACAGACGATTTCCTTGAAAAAGCGGCGGAAATAAATAAAAAACCGTCTAAACGAGAAATGGACGTGTTGCTGTCTGCAGGTGAACAGATATCAATGTCTTTACTTGCTATGGCTATCGAGAAAATAGGTTGTCCCGTAATATCACTTACGGGTTGGCAGGCAGGCGTTACAACCAACAGCGTTTACGGTATGGCAAGAATCAAGACAATCAATACTGAAAGAATTAAAAAGGAACTTGACTCAAACAGAATCGTAATTGTGGCGGGCTTCCAGGGAATCAACAAATATGATGATATAACAACTCTGGGCAGAGGCGGAAGCGATACTTCTGCAGTTGCTCTGGCTGCAGCACTTCACGCAGACAAGTGTGAAATTTACACAGACGTTGACGGAGTATATACTGCAGACCCGAGAATTGTAAAAGATGCACAGAAATTAGATGACATTTCTTATGATGAAATGCTCGAACTTGCAAGTCTTGGTGCAAATGTACTTCACAACCGTTCAGTTGAACTTGCTTTAAAATATGATGTTAAACTTGAAGTTAAATCGAGTTTTGAAAGAGTGCCAGGCACAACAGTTAAGGAGGTAAAAAACGTGGAAAAAATGTTAGTTAGAGGGGTAACCCGTGATAATGATGTAGCAACCGTTTCTTTGGTAGGTGTTGAAAACACACCCGGTAAAGCATTCAAAGTATTTTCATTACTTGCAAAAGGCAATATCAATGTTGATATGATTTTGCAATCAATAGGCAGAGAAAACAGCAAAGACATTACTTTCTCAGTACCTTTGAATCAGTTGGAATCAGCAATTGAATTGTTGGAAGAAAACCTTGAACTTGTTGGTGCACAGAAAATTGACAGCGAAAAAGAAGTTTCTAAAGTTTCAATTGTTGGTGCAGGTATGGTTAGTAACCCCGGTGTTGCCGCTAAAATGTTCGAGGCGCTTTATAACGCACAAATTAACATTATGATGATTTCTACATCAGAGATTAAAGTTTCTGTTATCATTGACAAGGCAGATGCAGAAAAAGCGGTAAAAGCAATCCACGATAAATTCTTTAACCATGAGTGATTTATTAGAGGGCAGAAACCCAATAACTGAAGCACTTAAGGCGGACAGAGAAATTGATAAAATTCTGTATTCGGGCGTTGACGGAAGTGTTAAAAAGATACTTGGTATGGCAAAAGACAAAGGAATACCAACCGTTAAGGCAGACAGAAAAAGATTGGATGAATTATCTGAAACAGGCAATCACCAAGGGGTGATTGCTTATGTTTCTGCACACAGATACTATTCTGTTGAAGAAATTTTAGAATATGCAAGAAGTAAAGGGGAACAGCCATTTATCGTTGTTTTAGATGAAATAGAAGACCCGCACAATCTTGGCTCAATTATGAGAAGTGCCGAAGGTGCAGGTGTTCACGGAATAATTATTCCAAAAAGGCACAGCGTAGGTCTTAATTCTACAGTTGCTAAAACTTCTGCAGGTGCAATTGAGTATATGCGTGTTGCAAAGGTTTCCAACATTGCATCAACAATTGAGAAGTTGAAAAAAGACGGTATCTGGTTTTATGCAACTCATCAGGATGCCACAATGGGATACGATGAGGCGGATTATAGCGGAGGAGTAGGGATAGTTATCGGCAGCGAGGGAAAAGGTGTTTCAAGAATTGTTGCCGAAAAGTGTGACTTTTTAATAAGTATTCCTATGAAAGGCAAAATTAATTCTCTTAATGCATCTGTTGCAGCGGGAATTATTATTTACAACGTGATAAATAAAAAAGATTAGGGGTGTTACCGTGAAAGCAGTAGTTACTGTTCTGGGTAGTGACAAAGTTGGTATTATTGCTAAAGTTACTGCAGTTTTAGCACAGTACAACGTAAACATTTTAGATATTACGCAAACAATTATGCAAAATATATTTACTATGATTATGCTTGTAGATATTTTAAACTCGAATATTCCTTTTTCAGAACTTGTTGACATTTTAAATGACACAGGTAAAGAACTCGGTGTTGATATTAAAACACAGCACGAGGATATTTTTAAGTCTATGCAGGAGATATAAGGAGAGATTGTTTTGATTAATTCACGCAAGGTTTTAGAAACAATTAAAATGATAAATGAAGAAAATCTTGACATAAGAACAATAACAATGGGTATCTCTTTGCGTGATTGCTGCGGAGAGGATATTGACAGAGTTTGCGAAAAAATTTATGACAAGATTACAAAAAAAGCAGAAAATCTTGTAAAAACAGGTGAAGATATTGAGCACGAATACGGTATTCCCATTATAAACAAACGAATTTCTGTTACTCCCATAGCCACTATCGGTGAAAGTTGCAATTCTGACAGTTATGTTAAAATTGCAAAATGTCTTGACAAAGCCGCTGATGCCACGGGCGTTAATTTTGTTGGCGGTTTTTCCGCTCTTGTTCATAAGGGATATACAAAAGGCGACAGAATTTTAATAAATTCTATTCCCGAAGCACTTGCCACAACCGAAAAAGTCTGTTCTTCAGTTAATGTGGCTTCGACACGTGCAGGTATTAATATGGATGCAGTATATGAAATGGGTAAAATTATCAAACAGACTGCAGAATATACAAAAGACAGAGCCGGCTTTGGCTGTGCGAAATTAGTTGTTTTTTCTAACGCGGTTGAGGACAATCCCTTTATGGCGGGTGCTTTTCACGGCGTTGGTGAGCCGGAAACTGTAATAAACGTAGGTGTTTCCGGTCCCGGTGTTGTTAAAAAAGCCCTTGAAAAAGTTAAAGGGGAAGATTTCAGCGTAGTTGCAGATACAATCAAAAGAACTGCCTATAAAATAACAAGAATGGGACAGTTGGTTGCAAAAGAAGCGTCAACTCGTCTTAACGTTCCTTTTGGTATTGTTGATTTGTCTTTAGCACCTACTCCTGCAATAGGGGACAGTGTTGCGTATATTTTAGAGGAAATGGGTATTGAAAAATGCGGTACTCACGGCACAACCGCCGCCCTTGCACTTTTAAATGATGCAGTTAAAAAAGGCGGAGTTATGGCGTCATCTCACGTTGGTGGTTTAAGCGGTGCTTTTATACCTGTGTCTGAAGATGCGGGTATGATTGATGCGGTAAACATCGGTGCATTGTCTTTGGATAAACTTGAAGCAATGACTTGTGTTTGCTCCGTTGGACTTGATATGTTTGCAGTCCCGGGGGATACAAGCGCCGAAACTATTGCGGCTATTATTGCCGATGAAGCGGCAATCGGTATGATTAACACTAAAACTACTGCAGTTCGTGTTATTCCCGCACCCGGCTCAAAAGTTGGCGACAGAGTGGATTTTGGCGGTCTTTTGGGACATGCTTATGTTATGCCGCTTAACAAATACAAAAGTGATGATTTTGTTAAAAGAGGAGGAAGAATTCCTGCTCCTATTAACAGCTTAAAGAATTAAAAAATCGGGAGATTTCTCCCGATTTTTTTAGTTTACGATAATTATGTCGTTGCCTATTTTCTTTATTTCGTTCCACAAAATTACTGTTTCGTTTTCTTTGTTAAAAGAAAACAATTTGCTTTTTGAGGGAGGAAGTACTATAGAATTTACCTTTCCTGTTTCTGTGTCAAATTCCATGTCGCATACAAAGCCGAGTCTCTCCCCCGTTGATACGTTTATAACTTCTTTGTTTTTTAGTTCACTGAATTTGCACATTTTCATCACCGGTACTATTATATTAAGTACTGCTTGAAAATATTTTATATTTATGTTATAATTTTACAGTAAGTATGCTGTATTCTGTTCGGAGGCAAATAAATGAAGGACTTAACAACTGGAAACATTTATAAAACTTTTATATGGTTTGCTATCCCAATGGCTTTATCAGGACTTCTGTCACAAGCTTATTCAATTATAAATACTATAATTGCAGGTAAGTTAATAGGTGAAGCAGGTCTTGCTGCTGTTGGTGCAACAGCGCCCTTACTTGATGCGATTTCCTCGCTTTTCTGGGGATTTTGCGTTGGTTTTTCCGTTTATGTTGCAAATTTGTTTGGCGCAAAGCAGTATTATAAAATTAAAGAAAGCATTATTACTATGTATTTTACTTTGTTTGCAGTTACGGTAACAGTAGGTATTATAATGCTCATATTTAATAATCAAATATTTAATTTACTCAATATTGAAAATGCCATTAGAAATGATGTGTTTAAGTATTTTTCGGTATATATGATAGGTTTTTTCTTTATCATATTCGGTCAGGTCAGTGTTGCTATGATTAATGCTTTCGGTATAGGGAAATTCCCGTTATATATGTCGGTTTTGTCAACTGTGCTTACGATTTCAGGCAACATTGTTTCGGTTGCGGTTTTTGATTTGGGTGTAATGGGACTTGCTTTATCTACAGTTTTAGCAAGTGTTGTTGTAACCGTGATGTATATTTTTGAGTTTAAAAGGATTTTTAAAGAATTAGATGTAGATAAAGATAAAGCAAAACTTTGTTTTGGTGTTATAAAGGAATCATTTTCATATTCGGGCTCTGCAATGATGCAGCAACTGATTATGTATATTGCACCCCTTATAATTTCTCCATTTATTAACGCTATCGGTAGTTCTGCAACTGCGGCATATACTGTTGTAACAAGAATATATAATATAATCGCTTCTGTTTATCAGAATTCTGCTAAAACACTAAGTAATTACGCTGCACAATGTATGGGTGCTAAGAAATATTCTAAAGTCAAAAAAGGCGTATATGTTGGCTTTTTTCAGGGTTTAATGTTTATAGCACCGTTTCTTCTTGTTTGTGTATTTGGTGCAAAACATACATGTATGTTGTTTTTTACAAAGGGAAGTTCCGGTGAAGCGTTGAATTACGCTGTTACCTTCTCTGTTGGCTTTTTACCCTTCATTGTGTTTAATGTAATTAACAACTTGTTTCATTCGTTCTTCAGGGGTGTTAATGCCCCCGCTTGTCTGCTTTTTTCTACTATTATCGGTTCTGTAAGCAGAGTTTTAGCAAGTATTTATTTTATAAAAAGCGGATATGGAATGAACGGTGCATATATGGGCTGGGTTGCTTCGTGGATTATAGAAGCAGTGTTTGTAGTGTATATTTATTATTCAGGCAGATGGAAACCTATTGAAATGACTAATGAGATTTGAGGTGTTATTTAATGACAACTTACAGTGGTATTGTTAATAAAGAACTTACTCCGCAGATGGCTTTTGAACTTGGCAGGGCACTTATATCCCTGTTATCGTCTTTTGACAAGCCGAAAGTTATAATAGGCAGAGATACACGTTCTTCGGGGGATATGCTTGAATGTGCTTTGACTTCGGGCTTATTAAGCGCGGGTGCAGATGTGGTGCTTCTGGGTATAGTGCCTACCCCTGCAATGTCACATTTTACAAAAATTTACGACGCGGATGCAGGTGTTTCAATTTGCGATTCTGACGGTATTTACAATTACAGCGGCATAGTTGTTTTTAATAAAGACGGCAGTATCTATAACGGAAGCATCAGTATTGAAAAAGCCGCACCGCTTGTTAATTGCGAGGATATCGGCACAGTAATACGGAAAAATGACAGTATTTTTGATTATATCAGTTTTGTTAAATCAACAGTTACTTCGGACTTGAAAGGAATAAAGATTGCAGTTGACTGTGCTAACGGTGTCAATTCCATAATAGGGCCTGATATTTTTGAAGATTTGGGTGCAACTGTGTTTGCAATAAATAATTCTCCCGACGGAAAGAACATTAATCTTGACTGCGGTACAAACAATACGGATGCCTTGCAGAAATTTGTTGTGGAATCAGGCGCAGATGTGGGCGTGGCGTTTAACGGCAATGGTGACAAGGTAATTTTTGTTGATGAAAAAGGCAATGTTATCGACGGCGACAATATTATAGCAATTTGCGCTATCGATATGAAAAACAAAAATCAGTTAAATGAGGATACTATTTTACTTACTACAAACAGTAATGTGGGACTTATTAATTCTGCATCTGATAATGAAATTACTGTTCTGGAAACTGTGGCAGATCACGAAAGTATTGCAGACGAGATTGTTTCTAATAATTATTCAATCGGTGGCGAACAGTCGGGATATATTGTTTTTCCTGAGCACAGCGCTGTAAGTGATGGTCTTATTACCGCACTTCAGTTGCTTTGCATTTATAAAAACAGCGGTAAATATATGTCTTCTCTTGCGTCGTCTGCAAATGTGTTGCCCCACGTTTCTGTTAAGGCAAAAATTAAGCCAGAAAACATAAATGCATATAAAGAAGACACACTTATTGTTGCTGAATTAAGACAGTTGAATGATGATTTTAACGGAAATGGTAAAGCGGTTATTTTTGAAGATGATAACGGCGACCTTGAAGTTACAATAGAGGGAGAAGATGTTGAGTTTATTACAAAACGTGCCCAAGACCTTGCTCAACTTCTGGAATTAAAATTCAATTAGGGTGAGATTATGAAAATACGTAAAATATTATATGCTGCAGTAATTGCGGCTGTTTATGCTATGGCTTCAATTATCTGTGCACCCATTAGTTACGGACCTGTTCAGGTAAGGTTGTCTGAAGCATTGACCGTGTTGCCTGCCTTTTCTCCTGTGGCAATCTGGGGAGTGTTTGTAAGTTGCATTGTTGCAAACCTTGTAACAGGTAGTGTTGTTAATATAATTTTCGGAAGTTTAACAACACTTGTTGCGGCATATTGTTCGTATAAGTTGAGAAATAACAAGTGGCTTGTACCGTTACCTCCCGTTTTGTTAAACGGTTTGATTGTCGGGGGATATTTAACTGTCATATCAGGGGGACTCTGGTATATTAATATGCTTACAGTAACTTTGGGACAACTGGTGTCCTGTTACCTGATTGGCATACCGCTTATGATTATTGTCGGGGAAAACAAGCAAATCCACAATTTTTTTAAAAACTCTTGACATAACAAGACCTTTATTGTATAATGTAAAGGTCGCAAATAGGGGTATGATGTAATGGTAACATGCCGGTCTCCAAAACCGTTCTTGAGGGTTCGAGTCCTTCTACCCCTGCCAATATATTTGGCTCAAACACTGGGTTTGAGCCATTTTTTATTGCCAATTTTTAAGAGCGGCAATCTTCACTTTTTTGAGCATCAATTTTGATTTTTGGTAATTTACGAGTATATTTCTGATGACGGCGCATGGTCTTGTGATTCAAATAATTATGCCTGAAATGAGCATCAATTTCGCATACGGTCGCATCCGTTTCTAACGATTCCGTCTGCTACATCATCATTTTAGCATCACAACGCTAATTATATATGTATATCTACCATCATATAGTTGTGTTTTGTAATTTTTCAATTATTTGTAGGTTTATAGGTTTTACTTCTCCTATGAATTTTTTCATTACTTTATCAAAAGAAATTAAATATGATGTTGTATCTTTTAGTATGCAAGCATCTGAACTTGGTTCTATTACATCCATACAACCCACACAAAACATATCAAATATATCATTTTTTTGTAATTTTTGTTCCCTATTATACCACGCTGTAAACATTACATCTTGTAAATACTTTATT
>JAFQVC010000015.1 GCA_017408205.1 Clostridia bacterium
AAATATGATATAAAATAAAATAGAGGTGGTATTATGAATTTCAAAAAATTTAAACCTGATACAGTCAAAATAGATACATTAATAGGCGCAAAAGCAATATTTAACGGTACAATATCAGGAAAAGGTAATTTTAAATTAGACGGCACTGTTGACGGCGACGTTTTGGTTGACGGTGATGTTATCATTGATAAAAAAGCAGTTGTGACGGGAAATGTAGATTGCAAAAACATAATAGTTGCAGGAACTGTTAACGGAAACGTAAATTCAAAAGCAACACTTACAATAAAAAGCAGCGCTTGTGTTTTAGGCAAGTGTAATGCAAAAAATATTGCAGTTGAAGACGGTGCAACACTAAACGGCACAATTTCAATCAGTGCTATTGAAACGGAGGAAGAGTCAATTGAGTTGCAATAAAGAAAAATGTAAAACAAGTATAGGCGGTCAGGCGGTAATGGAAGGCGTTATGATGATGGGACCCCAGAAAATTGCCGTATCCGTAAGAAAGCCCGACGGCGAAATAGTTACAGATTTGTCCGACGTTAAAAAAGCAACAAAGAGCAAGTTTTTAAAACTTCCAATTATAAGAGGTTGCGTTAATTTTATAAGAAGTCTTGTTATCGGCGTAAAATCCCTTATGTTTTCTGCAGAGTTTTTTGATATAGAAAGCGAAGAGGAAAAACCGGGCAAGTTTGATTTGTGGCTTGAAAAAACATTTGGCAACAAGTTAAAAGATGCAATTATATACTTTTCTGTAGTTTTGTCAGTAGTGTTGTCTGTGGGATTATTTATTTTATTACCCACTTTTGTTGCAAACCTGTTTAAATTGCAGACAGGATTTACCAAAACGCTTATAGAGGGATGTTTAAGAATTCTGATATTCTTGTTTTATATTGTTCTTGTTTCCCGTATGGAGGACATAAAAAGAGTGTTTATGTATCACGGTGCTGAACACAAAAGTATAGCGTGTTATGAAGCAGGGCTTGAACTTACAGTTGAAAACGCAAGAGACTGTTCACGTTTTCACCCCAGATGCGGTACAAGTTTTCTGTTAATTGTTATGGTTGTAAGTTTCTTTGTATTTTTATTAATCCCTAATCAGGCAACGTGGCTTGGCAGATTTGGATTCAGACTGCTTTTATTACCGGTTGTTGCAGGTGTTTCTTATGAAATAATCAAGTTTGCAGGCAGACACGACAACAAGTTTACAAGAGCAATTTCAAAACCTGGTATGTGGATGCAACGTTTTACAACCAAAGAGCCGACTGACGATATGATTGTAGTTGCAATTTGTTCATTAAAAGCGGTTATGCCCGAAAATGCAGAAGAGGCAAAGTGGTAGGAGGATTTTATGTCTTTCGCATCAGAAGTAAAATACGAAATTGTTAAAAATGAATTAGGTGATATTTGCTGTATCCGTGCTGAACTTGCGGGAATGGTAGGGGCAGGTGCGGTCATAACACCTGGGAAACTGCGTTTTAAAACAGAAAAGGGCGTTGTGGCACAACGCTTTTTTCAGTTAATTAAACGTCTGTACAATTTTGAACCCGAATCTTCAATGACTGATGGCGGGTTATTTGACGTGGTTGTAACAGGTGACAATGTTTTAAAAATTCTCCGTGATTTAAAAATGGCAACAACACCCATAAGAATACAAAGCGAAATAATCAGAAACGAATGTTGCAACGCTTCCATTGTTAAAGGTGCATTCCTTGGGGGTGGCTCAGTTTCAAATCCCATAAAAGGATATCACGCAGAAATAACAACTCCAAGATTTGCACTCAGTAGAGATTTAAGCGAAATTCTTAACAAATATGAGATTTATCCAAAACAGATAGTGAGAAACGGAAATCACGTTCTTTATATAAAAGAAAGTGAACAAATAGAAAACTTTCTTGCGTTAATTGGCGCACACAACAATATGATGGAATTTTTAAATGTAAAAATAGAAAAGGATATGAGGAATACTACAAACAGGCGTTCCAACTGCGAGGCAGCAAATCTTATAAAAGCCGCTCAGGCAGGGTTTGAACAACGAAATGCCATCATAAAAATTAAAACTATGATGGGTTTTGACAGTCTGTCCCCCGAACTGCTGGAACTTGCGGTTATGCGGCTTAACCATTCAGACATCTCTTTGTCGGAAATAGGAACCCGTCTTGGAGTTTCAAAATCCTGCATAAATCACAGAATGAGAAAACTTTTGTCTATTGCAAAGGGATTGGAGGAAAACTAATTGGACTTTGTGCATCTTCACACCCACAGTGCCTATTCTTTGTTAGACGGACAAGGTACTGTTGACAATTTAATAGCCAAAGCCAAAGAACTTGGGCAGAAAGCTTTAGCCATTACTGACCATGGCAATATGTACGGAGTTATAGATTTCTATAAAAAAGCGGTTAAAGAGGGCATAAAGCCGATTCTTGGCTGCGAAGTATATGTATGTCCCCGTTCTATGTATGACAAGACTTATGAATTTGACAGTAAACGCTATCATCTTATACTTCTTGCGAAAAACAATACAGGTTATAAAAATCTTGTTAAGATTGTGAGTACGAGTAATATTGACGGTTTTTATATAAAACCCCGTGTTGACAAACAGACCTTGCTTAAATACAGTGAAGGTCTTATTTGCCTGTCAGGATGTATGGCGGGTGAAATTTCTCAGCATATACTTAACAATGATATGGAAAATGCAGAGTTTTCTGCTAACGAATACCTTAAAATATTCGGTAAAGAAAACTTTTATATCGAACTTCAGAACCACCAAACCCCAGACGACCCACGTCTTATTAGCGGTCTTGTGACAATCGCAAACAAACTCGGGTTAAAAACCGTTGCTACAAACGACGTTCATTACACCGAAAAGAAGGACTCATATTATCAGGACGTGTTAATGTGTATCCAGACACATAAAACTGTAACAGATACAGACAGACTTAAATTTTTAACTAATGAGTTTTATTTAAAATCGGGAGAAGAAATGGAGGAACTGTTTTCCAATATTCCCGAAGCCATAGCCAATACGATTGAAATTGCGGATAAATGTAATGTTACTATGGAATTTGGTAAATATCACTTGCCTAAGTTTCATTTGGCGGACGATATTGACCCCTATGAGTATTTAACTGACCTTTGTATGAAAGGTCTTATGAAAAGATACGGCAATTTGTCCCACAAGGACAGACTTATGTACGAACTTGAAACAATTAAAAGTATGGGATTTGTTGATTACTTTTTAATTGTATGGGATTTTATAAGATTTGCACATTCTAAAGGAATTCCAGTAGGCCCCGGAAGAGGAAGTGCCGCAGGAAGTTTGGTTTCATATTGCCTTGGTATTACGGGTATAGACCCCGTAAAATATAACTTACTGTTTGAAAGATTTTTAAATCCTCAGCGTGTTACTATGCCTGATATTGACATAGACTTCTGCTTTGAAAGAAGAGAAGAAGTTTTTCAGTATGTGGTAAACAAGTACGGTACTGAAAATGTAGGACACATTGTGGCATTCGGTACATTGTCCGCACGTTCAGTTGTTCGTGATGTAGCAAGAGCAATTAACGTTTCTTATGCTAAAGCAGATGCGGTTGCAAAGTCAATTCCTTTTTCTATAGGACAAACAATTGACAAGGCGCTAAACGAGTCAAGACAGTTAAAAGAAATGTATGATACTGACAGCGAAGTACGGCAGATTATAGATATTTCACGAAATCTTGAGGGATTGCCAAGACACACCACAACTCATGCCGCAGGTGTTGTAATAACCGAAAATCCACTATCAGATTATGTGCCGTTACAACTGTCAGAAGACGGAGTACAGACGCAGTTTACAATGACTACCCTTGAAGAACTGGGACTTCTTAAAATGGACTTTCTGGGTTTAAGAAATCTGACAATTATAAGCGATACTGTTAAATCTGCCGAAAAGAATAATAATATTGAAATTGACATTAATAAAATAGACTATAATGACCAGACGGTGTTTAATGCTATTTCGTCAGGAAAAACTGACGGTATGTTCCAACTTGAAAGTGCTGGTATGACGGAGTTTATGAGACGGCTAAAACCCCGTTCTTTAGAAGACCTGATTGCGGGGATATCTCTTTTCAGACCGGGACCTGCAGATGCTATACCAACATTTATTGAAAACAAAAACAATCCACAAAAGGTTACTTATCTCCACCCAATCTTAGAGGATATACTAAAGCCCACCTACGGCTGCATAGTATATCAGGAACAGGTAATGCAGATAGTACAGAAAGTGGCAGGGTATTCTCTAGGCAGGGCAGATTTACTCCGCCGTGCAATGAGTAAGAAAAAACCTGAAATAATTCTTAAAGAAGAGCACAGTTTTATATATGGTGACGAGGAAGTTTTGGGTGCAGTAAATAACGGTGTTGACAAAGACAGCGCTAAAAAACTGTTTGATATGATGACTGATTT
>JAFQVC010000121.1 GCA_017408205.1 Clostridia bacterium
TTCAAATGTTGTTTCGCTTGTACCTGTTGTGATACCGATGTTGTATGCTTTTAATACTTCAACGTCTTCTGTATCTTTAAAAGGATTTTCGGAAACGGGCTGTGCCTCTTCACCTTTTAATGCTTCGTATGCTTTTACTGCAACTGCAGCAAATTCTGCTCTTGTAATATTTTTTGTCAAGTCTGCAGTTTTTAAAGATTCGGGAATTACTGCTTCTGCTTTTGCAAGTTCTTCCTTTGCCCAGTCTGAACAGATAAAATCTGCTTTTCCTGGTGCTCCAGAATGGTTTGGAATTTCAATTTCTCCAAGTGTCAGTTCATTTGAAGGATTACTCTTTATAAGCCACATTCCTGTGTCATAGCAACCATAACACAAGCGTACTTTTACGCTGTCTGTTGATTTGAATTCTATAGCATCTGTACTTACTACTTTACCGTTTAACGCTGCAACATCTTTAGCATAAACATAACTTCTTTCAGCGGACTTGGTTTCTCTTACAAGTATTTCTTTCCATTCTCCGCCGTTAATTGAGTATTCTACCATTAATATAGCCGGTTTATCTCCATTACTTGTATATGTACCGTATGTAATGGCTGACATTTCAAACTTAAGTTTAAAACCGTAACCGTCTTGTCCGCTCACCTTATATGTTTCAAGGTTTGAAATAATTGGCTCACCGGCATCTGCCAACGGACTTGTAAGTGCAGATACGCTAAAAGACATAATCATAATTGATACCAATATCAAAGCAAAAATCTTTTTCATTTTCTTTTCTCCGTTTCGTTATATAAACATATTCATATACTATCATACGGTACTACCACAGTCAATGGAAAATATTCTTAAAAATATGGAGAATATTCGTATAAAGAAAGAGTGGTGACTTTGTCACCACTCTGTATTATTGTTTGTCTTTTAGTTTCTTTACCGATGAAACCAACATTCTACGTAATTCTATACAATCTTTTTGAAATTTATCAAAATCATCTTTTGTTATACTATCAACCTCATACAAAAGTTCAAGCCAATATTCACTCTCGTTACACTCTTTTAATGCTATTTCGAACTTGGAAATAAAATCCTTTGTTCCCTGGGCATACTGTGCTTCATGAATATTTGCGCCAACAGATGTTCCAGAACGTAACAATTGGTTTATCAAGGCACTTTCAACTTTATATTGCTTCATTATTCTGCACAAAAAAACGATGTTTCTGGCAAATTCTTTTGCTTTGGTTCTCAAAATACTTTCAGACATAATACTCTCCTAAATCAACATTGCTGTCAGGCAATTCATAACTACACGAAGTGTATCTAAACTCATAACTTATTTCGCATAGTTTTTTAGTTTACAGTTTAGAGTTATGAATTTTGCTGAAGCAAAATGTTATGATATGATTATTCCTTGCGAAATAATCATAGTTATTGAACGGAAATAAGCGCACGGCTTATTTCCGTTCAATATACTCACAAGCATTTAGTGCTGCAACTGCGCCGTCTGATGCGGCAGTTACCACCTGGCGTATTTTCTTTTTGCGGCAGTCTCCTGCAACAAACACACCTTTTGTTTCGCAGTTTAATGTTTCGTCATAATCTGCGTAGCCGTAACTGTCAAGTTTAATAATGTCTTTAAAATATTCGTTTTGTGGAATAAGACCGATTGCGACAAACATTCCGTCTAAAAGAAGATTTTTTGTGTTGCCGTCTGCTTCGTCTTTTATAACAATCCCTGTGAACATGTCACCGTCAGGAATTTCGCAAACTGTATGGTTAAGTATTACTGTAATGTTGTCCTTTTCTTCTACTTGTTTTGCAAGTTGTGACTCACCTGTTAAGTAAGGAAGATTCTGAACAACATACACTTCCTTTGAAAGTTGTGACAGTTGCAATGCTTCCTGAAGCGCGGAGTTTCCTCCTCCTATTACCGCAACAATTTTGTCTGCAAAAAATGCGCCGTCGCACACCGCGCAAAAGGAAATGCCGTCGCCGATAAATTTGTCTTCATTGGGAAGTCCCAAACGGCGGTGTTTTGCCCCTGTTGCAATAATAACCGCCTTTGCCTCGAAAGTATCTCCGTCTGTTACTACTTTTTTAACATCTCCGTCAATAATTTTTAATGCTTCTGCAGATTCAAACTCTACCCCTTGTGTTATTGCCTGTTCCACAATATTTTCCGCAAATTCATTGCCTGTTACTTCGGAAAAACCGGGAATGTTTTCTACTTTTGGGGAATATGTGATTTGTCCGCCGAAAGAGGCCTTTTCCACAACCAAAACGGTTTTGTTTGCACGTCTTGCGTATATACCCGCAGTAAGTCCTGCGGGTCCGCCTCCTATAATTACAATATCATACACGCCTTACACCCTCTATTCTATTACCTTCTTGATTGCGCCTACTCCTGCAAATTTCTCTGCAACGCCGTTTTTAACAACTACAAGTGTAGGTGCCTGTTTGATACCAAGAGAGTTTGTAAGTTCTACGTTGTCTGTTGCCATAATTTTGGTGTAAGGATACTGTGCTTTTTCAAGAAGTGAGTATGCTATTTTGCAGTTAGGGCAGGTAGGTGATGCAAACAAGTAGTTGCCGTCAGCAAGACCGCCGTTTCCGCTTTGTGCCTTTACTTCTTCTTTTACACAGTCTTTGTTAACATTTTTAAGACCGTCAACGTCAATTACATATTCTTTTCTTTCTTTGTATTCCTGAGTTTTACCTGCATTCCAGTTTCTTACAGGTCTGTAGTAACCTGTAATTCTGCTGTAAACCTCTGCATCTTCTCCGCAGATGGGGCAGGTAAAGTGTTCACCGATAATATAACCGTGATTTTTACATACGGAATATGTGGGTGACATTGTGTAGTAAGGAAGTTTGTAGTTTTCTGCAATCTTTCTTACAAGGTCTGCTGCTGCTTTCCAGTCAGGTAATTTTTCGCCTAAGAATGCGTGGAATACTGTACCTGAAGTATATAGTGTCTGCAATTCGTCCTGAATATCAAGAGCAGAGAAAATATCGTCTGTGTAGCCAACGGGCAAGTGACTGCTGTTGGTGTAATATGGAACATTTTCGTCTTCTGATGCAGTAATAATGTCGGGATATTTTTCAACGTCGTGTTTTGCAAGGCGGTATGATGTTGACTCAGCAGGAGTTGCTTCCAAGTTGTAAAGGTCGCCGTATTCTTCCTGATAGTCAGACAAGCGTTCGCGCATGTGGTTAAGAACGTCTTTTGTAAATTCCTGACATGCTTTGTCTGTCATATCTTTTCTTACCCATTTTGCGTTAAGACCTGCTTCGTTCATACCTACAAGACCGATTGTTGAGAAGTGGTTTGCAAATGTTCCAAGATATCTCTTTGTATATGGATACAAGCCCTCTTCAAGCAGTTTTGTAATAACTGTTCTCTTGATTTTAAGTGAACGTGCAGAAATGTCCATCATTTTGTCAAGACGTGCATAGAAGTCTGCTTCATCAGTTGCAAGATATGCAATTCGTGGAATGTTGATTGTTACAACACCTACAGAGCCAGTGCTTTCACCGCTTCCGAAGAAACCGCCTGATTTTTTACGAAGTTCTCTTAAGTCAAGACGCAAACGGCAGCACATACTTCTTACGTCGCTTGGCTCCATATCGCTGTTGATGTAGTTTGAGAAATAGGGAGTACCGTATTTTGCAGTCATTTCAAATAACAGTTTGTTGTTTTCTGTTTCTGACCAGTCAAAATCTCTGGTGATTGAATATGTGGGGATAGGATACTGGAAGCCACGTCCGTTAGCGTCACCCTCAATCATAATTTCAATGAACGCCTTGTTAACAAGGTTCATTTCTTCCTGACAGTCACCATAAGTGAAGTCCATATCTTTTCCGCCCACGATGGCTGGTAAATCTTTTAAGTCGTTAGGTACTGTCCAGTCAAGAGTAATGTTTGAGAA
>JAFQVC010000122.1 GCA_017408205.1 Clostridia bacterium
ATACAAAAGTTAAAAGGATGTTAAATATATGGAGTTTCACAAAAAACAAATGGAAGAAGCGGCGATTTTATACTATGAGAAAAAATACACTCAAAGCCAGATTGCCCAGATGATGAAACTGTCACGGCAGACAGTATCCAAATTATTAAACGATGCTCTTAACGAAAACATAGTTGAGATTATAATCCACAATCCTGAAACTGTTTTAAAAGAACTGGAGCAGGAAATGTGCAATAAATTCGGTATTAAAAATGCAGTTGTTTGTGGCGTAAGCAGTGCTGACGAAAATCTTTGTCTTTACATAACTGTCAGAAAAGCCGCGGATTATATTTTATCTCTTATTGAAAAAGGAAGCAAAAAGATAGGTATTTCCTGGGGCAACACCGTAAGCCGGATAATTTCGGAATTTAAAAATGTTAATATTACTGATAATATTGTTTTTCCCCTTTTCGGTGCAACTGATATGGAACAGGCCTGTTATCTGTCAAATGAACTTGCGAGAAGTTTTGCCGACAAAACAGGTGCAAAGGTGAAATATGCCTGGTTCCCCTATCGCCCTGACAATACTTTTGACTGCGACCTTTTTAAAAATACTTCCTATTATAAAAACCTTAACGCTTTGTGGGGAGATATCGACATTGCCATAGTGGGAATAGGAAATAACAAAATTATACAGAATTTCGGCAGACTTTTCGGGTACAATGAAAAGCATCTGTCTGCAGTAGGTGACATTGCCACTCATTTTTTCAATCAGGACGGAAGTTTTGTTGAATTGTACGAAAACACTTTAAGCGCATCAAAGGACAACCTTAAAAATGCTAAGGAGACAGTTGCCGTTGCCTGCGGTCAGGACAAGACATCTGCAATAGCGGGAGCACTCCGTACAGGTCTTATAAACACCCTTATTACCGACGAATATACCGCCAGAAGAATATTATCATATTAAATTTAAAATTTTTATTGACAAGGAATTTTGATAGTGGTATAATAATGAAAAATAATTTTAAAGGATAATTAATATGAACTCAGCACTTTTAAATGCAAGTAAATATTTCTTTAGCTTTAGCGTAGCCTTTTATTTTGGTTATGCTTATTTTGCTATGAAAAAGTTACTTGTGAGAGTGTAAATCAGTTTATGAATTATTGATTATATTTTTAAATCTCACTTGTAACTTGTGCAAGTGGGATTTTTTATTTGAAAGGGATGTTAAAAATGTCAGACCAGTTAAAAGAGGCAAGGGAAATTATAAACAGTTGTGACCGTGAGATGGCTCAGTTGTTTGAAAAAAGAATGAAAGCGGTACAAACTGTTTTTCGCTACAAACAACAATTCGGTTTGCCTATTTTAGACAGCAAAAGAGAAAACGAGGTGGTTATAAACAACTCGGCTTTTGTTGAAGACGGTATTATAAAAGAATATTATACCGACTATATTAAAAACGTAATGTCCTTATCAAGGGCGTATCAAAGCCGTATGCAGCAGGGGCTGAAAGTTGCTTACAGCGGTGTTGAGGGGGCCTTCGCCCATATAGCCGCCTGCAGAATTTTCCCTGACAGCAATAAGGTTTCCTGTACGGATTTTAAGTCTGCTTATAACTCTGTTGTTAACGGTGAGTGCGATATTGCGGTGCTTCCTATAGAAAACAGTTATGCCGGTGAGGTGGGACAGACTATTGACCTGATTTTTTCAGGCGGTCTTTACATAAACGGAATTTACGAACTTGAGATACACCAGAATTTGCTTGGCGTTCCCGATGCTACAGTAGAGGATATAAAAAAGGTAACAAGTCATTCTCAGGCGTTAAGCCAATGCCACGATTACATTAAACTTAAAGGTTACGAAACAGAGGAGGCTACTAACACGGCTTATGCGGCGCAGGTGGTTGCACAAAAGAATGACGTGACTCTTGGTGCAATAGCAAGTTACGAAACGGCGCAGATTTACGGACTTAAAGTTTTAGAAGCAAACATTAACAAAAGTGGAGAAAACACCACACGTTTTGCAGTTTTATCAAAAGTCAAGGCGAATTCGCCCACCCTTACCAACTCCGTTTTGATGTTTACGGTTAAAAACGAAGCGGGGTCTCTGGCGAATGCTATAAGTATAATAGGAAAGTACGGATACAATATGACTGCTTTAAGAAGCAGACCGCTTAAAAAACATTCCTGGCAGTATTATTTTTATATAGAAATTGACGGAACAACAGACACCGAAACAGGAGAGAAAATGATGAATGAA
>JAFQVC010000123.1 GCA_017408205.1 Clostridia bacterium
CTGCTTGATTACAAAGACATTATTGTTCACATTATGTATGGCGAAACAAGAGATTTCTACAATCTTGAACATTTGTGGTCTGACGGAAAACAAGTTGATATTTCAAAACTATTGGAGGATTAATTATGAACTACAATTATAAGGAAATTGAGAAAAAGTGGCAGAATTACTGGGACGAAAACGAAACATTTAAAGCAGGAGAGGATTATTCAAAACCGAAATTTTACGGTCTTGTTGAATTCCCGTATCCTTCAGGTCACGGACTTCATGTAGGTCACCCAAGAGGTTATACTGCTATTGATATTATTTCAAGAAAGAAACGTCTTGAGGGGTATAACGTGTTGTTCCCTATGGGCTGGGACGCATTTGGTCTTCCTACAGAAAACTACGCTATTAAAAACAACATTCATCCTGAAATTGTAACTGCCGACAATATAAAGAATTTTAAAAGACAGTTAAAAATGCTTGGTTTCTCTTTTGACTGGTCAAAAGAAATCAATACTACAGACCCCAACTACTACAAATGGACACAATGGATTTTCTTAAAACTGTTTGAAAAAGGTCTTGCATACAAGACAAAAATGCCCATCAACTTCTGTACCGGCTGTAAAGTAGGTCTTGCAAACGAAGAGGTTGTAAACGGTGTTTGCGAACGTTGCGGAAGCGAAGTTGTTCAAAAAGAAAAATCGCAGTGGATGCTTAAAATCACAGAGTATGCACAGCGTCTTATTGACGACCTTGACGAACTTGATTTCCTTGAAAAAATCAAGTTGCAACAGAAAAACTGGATTGGTCGTTCAGAGGGTGCGGAGGTTAAATTTGCAATCAAGGACTGCGACGAGTTGATTACAGTTTATACTACAAGACCTGATACATTGTTCGGTGCTACATATATGGTATTGTCACCCGAACACGCATTTATTGACAAATACAAAGACAAGATTGAAAATTACGACGAAGTTTTAGAATATAAAACTTTGGCATCTAAAAAGAGCGAGTTTGAAAGAGTTGAACTTGCGAAAGACAAAACGGGCGTAATGTTAAAAGGTATTACAGCAATCAACCCTGTTAACGGTGCTGAAATTCCCGTTTGGATTTCTGACTATGTACTGGTAACTTACGGAACAGGTGCTATTATGGCTGTTCCTGCTCACGACACACGTGACTGGGATTTTGCAAAGAAATTCGGTATGCCTATAATTGAAGTTGTTGCAGGTGGAGAAGATGTGCAGAAAGAAGCATACACCGACGTTGAAGACGGTGTTATGGTAAATTCGGGCTTCTTAAACGGAATGTCAGTTTCTGAGGCAAAAACTGCAATTATTGAAGATTTGGCTAAAAAAGGCGTAGCCGTAAAGAAAGTAAATTACAAATTACGTGACTGGGTATTCTCAAGACAAAGATATTGGGGTGAGCCCATTCCGTTGGTATGGTGCGACAAGTGTGGTTGGGTACCCGTTCCTTACGAACAGTTGCCTTTGACATTACCCAAAACTGAGCATTTTGAGCCGGGTGAAGACGGTGAATCACCACTTGTTAAACTTACTGACTGGGTTAATACCACTTGCCCGAAATGCGGCGGAGATGCAAAAAGAGAAACAGACACTATGCCTCAGTGGGCGGGCTCTTCATGGTACTTCTTAAGATATATCGACCCTGACAATAATGACGAACTGGCATCACAGGAGAAACTTAACTACTGGTTGCCTGTTGACTGGTACAACGGCGGTATGGAGCATACAACTCTTCACTTGTTGTACTCAAGATTCTGGCACAAAGCGTTGTTTGACATTGGTGCAGTTCCCACAAAA
>JAFQVC010000124.1 GCA_017408205.1 Clostridia bacterium
AAAAGACGGAAAAACCTACAAGGTAGTGGGTAATGTGGTTGAAACACAGGAACAAAAGGAAAAATCGTATTCGATAGTTTTATATTTCATTGACAAAACCGCAGAAGTTGAAAACTACAACTATGCCGTGAATTCGAAGGTAGTATGCTGCAGTATTCTGGTGGACAACTATGACGATTTGATTAAAAACACTCCCGACACACACAGAACTTTCCTTATTTCCGAAATTGACGGCGTTATAGAAAACTGGGTTGATGAATTAAACGGCGTGTGCACAAAAATCGAAAAAGATAAATACACCGTGTATTTTGAAAATGAAAAGTTGCAGTCTGTTATAGATTCAAAATTCAGCGTATTAGACCAGGTGAAAGATATAAGCGTGGGTAACACCATTCCCGCTACATTAAGTATCGGCGTAGGAAAGGGTGAAGGCATAAAGGAAAGCGAAGATTTTGTTAATATTGCTATGGATATGGCTTTGGGACGCGGCGGCGACCAGGCAGTTATAAAAGAAGAAAAAGAGATGAAATTCTTTGGCGGACGTTCTGAAAATTATGGTAAAAATACAAGAGTAAGAGCAAGGGTTGTGTCAAATGCCTTAAAAGAACTTGTTGACGAGGCGGATAACATCTTTGTTTTTGGTCACAAAAACGCAGATGCAGACTGTTTTGGCGCATCGGTGGCAGTTGCAAATATTGCAAGAGCAAGAAACAAACAGGCGTATATTATTGTCGGCAACTTGCAGTCAGGAATTGAAATGGCAATGGACAATCTTAAAAACGACGAGTATTACCAGAACGTGTTTGTAAACGAATCCCAGGCACTTAACTTTGTAACGGAAAAATCTCTTTGTGTGGTAGTTGATACCCACAGTTCCAAACTTATCGAAGCGCCAAAAGTTTTCGAAGAAGTTAAAAACAGAGTTTTAGTTGACCATCACAGACGGGGAACAGATTACCTTGAAGGATGTGTGCTTACTTATCACGAGAATTATGCTTCATCTACCTGCGAACTTATGACTGAAATTGTCCAGTATATCAGTGATGACTTTAAAATGTCAGTTGCTGAGGCACAGGCAATATATGCAGGTATTGTTCTTGATACCAAAAACTTTAACGTAAAAACAGGCGTAAGAACTTTTGAAGCGGCAACATTTTTAAGACGAAAAGGTGTTGACACGGTAGAAGTCAAAAAACTGTTCCAGACAGATTTTGATATGCACATTGCCAAGTCAAAAGTTCTTGCCAATGCAGAAATATATAAAAACGAGTTTGCTATTTCCACATGGAGTACAGAAAGTGATTTCCCCACAGTTGTTTCGGCTCAGGCGGCAGACGAACTGCTTAATATTGCAGGAGTTAAGGCATCTTTTGTACTTTGCGAGTGTAACGGAGAAATATTGATAAGTGCCCGTTCTGTCGGTGCATATAATGTTCAACTTGTTATGGAGGTTTTAGGCGGCGGCGGTCACATGACAGTTGCTGGAGCGCAGATAAAAGGCAAAATGTTAAGTGAAGTTTTAGAAACATTAAAAGAAGCAATAAATACAGTTCAGTAAGAAAGGTTGAGAAATATGAAAGTAATTTTACTGCAAGATGTTAAAGGAACAGGTAAAAAAGGAGATATTATAAACGTTGCAGACGGTTATGCAAGAAATGCGCTGTTCCCCAAAAAATTAGCCGTTGAAGCAAATGCAACTAACCTAAATATTGCAAAAGGAAAAAACGAAGCAATTGCACACAAAAAAGAAGTGGAATTATCTACCGCAAAAGATTTGGCAAAACGACTTGAAAACGTTACTGTAACACTAACTGCCAAAGCAGGAGAAAACGGCAAACTGTTCGGGTCAAT
>JAFQVC010000125.1 GCA_017408205.1 Clostridia bacterium
AAGTAAGGAGGTAATAGTTATGGAAATGTTAGGTATTATTTTTTCAAATATTTATGATGCCGAAATGGGCGAACTGACAAAAAACAGAACTGTTGCTTCACTACCTTTCGGCGGACGTTACAGACAAGTTGACTTTACTCTTTCAAATATGGTAAATTCAAACGTAACAAAAGTTGGTATTATCACAAAATACAACTACCAGTCACTAATGGACCATTTCGGAGATGCAAGTGACTGGGATTTAAACAGAAAAAACGGCGGTTTATACATTTTGCCACCCTTTGCATCAGGTGTAACTACTGTATATAAAGGAAAACTTGAGGCTTTAAATTCTGCCCTTATGTTCCTTAAATGTTCAAAAAGAGATTACGTTTTAATGTGTGACTCCACAGTTATCTGCAACATTGATTTTGAAGAAGTTTTGAAATCTCACATTAAATCAGGTGCAACAATTACTGTTGTTGCAAACCAGGACTACCAGTCAAAAGACAATGTCAACAATGAACTGGTATTGAAGTTATTTAAAAACAAAGTTGTTGATATGGCGGTTAATTCTATTGTTAACGAGGGCGAATATACAGGTATGGGCATGTATATTATGAAAAGAACAGACTTAATAGAGATTATTGAAAGGTCTGTTTCTCACGGTCTTTGCCATTTCGAAAAAGATTTTCTTCAAAGACAGTACATTGCAGGTAACATAACAATTAACTGTTACAAGTTTGACGACGTTGTTTTAAGAAACAGAAACATAACAACTTATTTTAAAAACAACTTATCACTAATAGACAAGAAAGTGCAAAAGAGCATATTTAAAAAGTCTGCTCCTATCTACACAAAGGTACGTGACGAAGCACCAACATTCTATGAAAGCGGTTGTTCTGTTAAAGACTGCATTTTAGCAGACGGTTGTATAATTAAAGGCGAAATCGAAAACAGCGTAATTTTCAGAGACGTAGTAATAGAGGAAGGCGCAGTAGTTAAAAATTCAATTATCAATCAGGGAACAGTTATTAAAAAAGGCGCAAATCTTGTTAATGTTATTACTGATAAAGACGTTACTGTAAACGAAAATACAGTTTTGGCGGGAGCATCTCAGTTACCGCTTATAATAGGAAAAGGCAATATAGTTTAATGGGGGACATCATTTATGAAAATACTTTATGCAGCAAGTGAGGGTGCGCCCTTTATAAAAACAGGAGGTCTTGGCGACGTTGCGGAAGCGTTACCTTTGGAGTTGTGCAAAATTGACGGCAATGAAATTGTAGTTTTTTTGCCCTTTTACAAAGCAGTAAAAGAAAACGACAAATATGATTTCGAATTTGTGACATCTTTTGAAATGCCTCTTGCATGGCGTAACCTGTACTGCGGATTATACAAATACAGAGAAAAAAACAAAAGAAAAGCTGTGACTTATTATTTTATCGACAACGAATACTATTTCTGCAGAAATTCCTGTTACGGACATATTGACGACGGTGAAATTTTTGCGTACTTTTCAAAAGCGGTTTTAGAGGCATTACAGTACATTGATTTTGTGCCCGATATTATTCACTGTAACGACTGGCAAACAGCATATATTCCGTTATTTTACAAGGAATTCTACAGTAAAATTGAAAAGTTATCAAACATTAAAACTGTATTTACTATTCACAATATAGAATATCAGGGAAAAGCGGATAATTCATTTTTGTCAGAAGTTTTGGGAGTAGGAGAGGAATGGAGAGGTGTTGTAACCTTTGGCGACTGCGTAAATGCAATGAAGAGCGCAGTTGTATTATGCGACAAACTTACAACAGTTTCGCCCACTTATTCCTGTGAAATACTTTACGCTTATTTTGCTCATGGTCTTGAAAACATTTTAAGTGAAAACAGATACAAATTGTCCGGTATTGTTAACGGAATTAATACCGATGTATTTAATCCGAAAACAGACAAAAATCTGTATATGAATTACAACAGTGTGGATTTAAAGGGAAAAACAGAGGATAAACTGTTCTTGCAGCAACAATTAGGACTTGAGGTAAATGCTGACATTCCCGTTTTTGCAATTATTTCAAGGCTTGTGGCACACAAGGGCATTGACCTTGTTGAAAAAATTATGAATGAACTGTCACGCCACAGAATTCAACTTATAATTCTTGGTACAGGGGACGCACAGTTTGAGGACACATTTAAGTATTACGACTATGTTTGTCACGACAAAATTTCAGCAAACATTAAATTTGACGGAAAACTGGCAAGTCAGGTATATGCAGGTGCAGACTTCTTGCTTATGCCCTCCAAAAGTGAGCCTTGCGGTTTATCGCAGATGATTGCTATGAGATACGGTACAATCCCTATTGTCCGCGAAACAGGCGGTCTTTTTGACACAGTTTTACCACTTAATACAGAAACTCTTGAGGGTTACGGTTTTACTTTTAAGACCTACGATGCGAACGATTTGTTAGATGCAATAAACAGAGCAGAAACCTTCTATTACAACAAGGAAAAACGTGAAAAAGTTATAAAGAAGTTATTACGATTAAATCTTGACTGGAAACAGTCTGCACAAAAATATATGGAACTATACGAAAGCACAGGAAAGGAATATTGATAATGAAACTAACTCAGGAAGCAGGACTTAATTTATTAAACAACGAATGTATGGAAAATTTCGGATGCACAATTAAAGACGCATCTGAAATACAGGTGTATAAAGCACTATGTAAAGCAGTAAAAAGCCTTCTCACTAAAAAATACGCTGATTTTAACAGCGACGTGGTAGAAAAAGGAGGCAAACAGGTTTACTATATGTCAATGGAATTTTTAGTTGGTACTTCTCTTAAAAACAACCTTTACAATTTAGGGGTTACTAATGTTTTTGAAAAAGTGCTTTCAAAATACGGCTTTGACATTGAAAAATTATATGCTTTAGAACCTGACGCAGGTCTTGGAAACGGAGGTCTTGGACGCCTTGCATCTTGCTACATGGACTCCTGCACAAGTGTTGGAATTCCTGCTACGGGTTTTTCAATCAGATATGAATTTGGTATCTTTAAGCAAAAAATTGTTGACGGCTGGCAGATGGAGTTCCCTGATGACTGGTTGTCTATGGGTGACGTATGGCTTAACTGCAGAGAAGATGACAGTATAGAAGTAAAATTCGGCGGTATTGCTCAGGAATCTTTTGAAAATGGAAATTACAAAGTAGAACACAAGGATTACATTTCCGTTATGGCTGTACCTTATGACTTATTTATTTCAGGGCACAACAGCGAAGCAGTTAACAAACTTGTTTTATGGAGTGCAAAGTCACCGAACAGAATTGATATGTCTGCATTTTCAAGAGGTGATTATGCAAAAGCATTAGAGCAAAACACAATAGCAGAAGTAATTTCGAAAGTACTATACCCTGCTGACGAGCACATTGAGGGCAAGACCTTAAGATTAAGACAACAGTATTTCTTTGTTTCTGCATCACTTCAAAGTGTTGTTAAGGCTCACTACAAAAAATACAAAACCCTTGACAATTTTGCGGATTTAGCGGCTATTCATATTAACGACACACATCCTGCTTTATGTGTTCCTGAATTAATGAGAATTCTTATGGACGAATACGGCTACGGCTGGGATCAGGCGTGGGATATTACCACTAAAACTTTGTCATATACAAACCATACAGTTATGAGCGAAGCCTTAGAAAGATGGAATATGCACTTGTTTAACCAGCAGTTGCCACGTATTTACCAGATAGTTTGTGAAATCAACAGACGCTTAAATGAACTGTTAAACAGCAATTATCCAGGTGACATTCCTAAAATTGAATATATGTCAGTTATTGCAAACGGCGAAGTTAGAATGGCAAACCTTTGTCTTGCTTGTTGCCACAGCGTAAACGGCGTATCAAAATTACATTCTGAAATTTTAAAGCAGTCTATTTTTAATGATTATTACAACATTATGCCTGATAAATTTTTGAATGTAACAAACGGTATTGCATACAGAAGATGGCTTTGTCAGTCTAATCCTCTCCTTACCGATTATTTAAAAGAATTAATCGGTAACGGATTTATAAAAGATGCTACAAAGTTAGAAAAACTAATGGATTACTATGACGACAAAGAAGTGCTTAATAAATTAAGTGAAATCAAGCATCAGAACAAACTTCGTCTTGCTAAATATATTGAAGAGGTTAACGGAATTAAGGTTAATCCAGATTCAATATTTGACGTGCAGATTAAGAGACTTCACGAATACAAAAGACAACTTTTAAATGTTTTGCATATTATTTATCTTTACAACAAATTAAAAGAAAATCCTAATCTTGACATACCGCCAAGAACATTCATTTTTGCGGCAAAAGCGTCAAGCGGTTATTTAATGGCTAAACAGATTATAAGGTTAATTCACGCCGTTGCAGATGTTGTTAACTCCGACCTTGACATTGGCGGTAAAATCAAAGTTGTATTTATTGAAGATTATAAGGTTTCTCTTGCAGAAATTATTATTCCTGCTGCCGACATTTCAGAACAGATTTCAATTGCAGGTAAAGAAGCATCAGGAACCGGTAATATGAAACTTATGATTAACGGTGCAGTTACAATCGGTACAATGGACGGTGCCAATGTTGAGATTTTTGAACAGGTAGGAGAAGAAAATATGTTCCTGTTCGGTCTGTCATCACAAGAGGTTGAGGAGTTATGGAGAAGAGGCTACCATCCTCAGGATTACTATAACAGCAACCCTGAACTTAAAAAAGTGGTTGATATGCTTGACAATGGTGCTTTAGGCACAACCTTTACAGATATCAAAAACTCATTACTAAACGGTAATTACGGTGTTGCAGATGCTTATATGACACTTGCTGATTTTGACTCTTATGTTAAGGCGCACCAAAGAGTGTCCGAAACATACAAAGACCAGAAGAAGTTTAACAATATGTCACTGGTAAACATTGCAAAAGCGGGAATTTTCTCATCTGACCGTTCAGTAAAAGAATACGCAAAAAATATTTGGAATATAAAGTGATATAATGCGAATTTTATACAACAGCAAAGATTTAAAATTTAAAAAACCTTTTGGTTGTGTACGGGAAAATGAAAATTGTGAGATTTCCGTCCACATTCCTGTAACTGTAAACACATTATCCGTAAGACTTGTTCTTACGGATGATTGCGGTTTGTGCGAAAAATTTGATTTTGCCAAAAGCGGACAATATGAAATGTACGAAATATTTACCTGTGATTTCAGTATTAAAAAAACAGGTCTTTATTTCTATTACTTTGAAATTGATGGGAAAGAATCAAGTTTTCGGCTTTTTAAATACGGGTACAGCGATACTAATATTGAAGACGGGGATATGTGGCAGATTTCCTGCATACCTGGCGATTATAAAACTCCCGAAAGATTTAAGGGCGGAGTTATGTATCAGATTTTCCCCGACAGATTTAACGCTTACGGGCAGTGTGATTTATCGGAAAAATTACAGCCTTTTACTGTTCACCAGAACAAAAATGATATTCCTGACCATCTGCCAAATCAGTACGGTGAGATTACAAACAGCGACTTTTTTGGCGGTAATTTTAAAGGAATAGAGGAAAAACTTGATTATTTAAAAGATTTAGGCGTTAAAATTATATATTTAAATCCTGTTTTTAAAGCATACTCAAATCACAGATACGATACTTACGATTACAAAACCATTGACCCTATGCTTGGAACTTACGATGATTTTGTAAATCTTTGCAAAAGTGCAAAAGAGGTTGGAATAAGCATAATTTTAGACGGGGTATTTTCTCACACGGGAAGCAACAGTATTTATTTCAATGACGCGGTTACCAATCCCCAGTCCCAGTACAAAGAGTGGTATCAGTTTAAAAACTATCCAAATGAATATGACTGTTGGTGGGGAATAAAGACCCTTCCTAATGTTAACGAAATGACCCCCTCTTATATTGATTACATCATAACGGGTGAAGACAGCGTTATTAAGTACTGGTTAGATGCAGGAGCAGGTGGTTTTCGTCTTGATGTAGCAGACGAACTTCCGGACGAATTTATATATTTATTACGGAAACGGGTAAAAGAGATAAATCCCGAGGCAATAGTAATAGGGGAAGTGTGGGAGGATGCTTCAAATAAAGAAAGTTACGGAGTAAGAAGAAGATACTTTACAGGCCCCGAACTTGATACTGTTATGAATTATCCTTTTAAAAACAGTATATTGGACTATGTTTCAAATAACATTTCAGGTGAGCAGTTTTCTAAAAACATTATGACAATTGTTGAAAACTACCCTAAAGATTCAGTAGATTGTTTAATGAACAGTATTTCTACTCACGATACAGTAAGGGCTCTTACTTTTCTTGGTAACCAAAAAGAACTTCTTAAAACCGCAATGTTTTTACAGTTTGTTCTTCCCGGGATTACATGCATATATTACGGTGACGAGATAGGTATGGAGGGTGGCAGAGACCCCTTTAACAGAGGTTACTTTAAATGGGACTGTATTGATAACGACTTGCTTTCTTATGTAAAAAGTTTAGCAGAAATTAAAAATAAATACACACAGTTACAGACGGGAAATGTTAATGTTTACTGTGAAGATGATGTTTTATATATTAAAAGAGATAATTTGCTTTGCATAGTAAACGGAAAAGCAGAAGATGACAAAACTATATTTAATTACAGGGGCTTGATTATTAAATGGACAGACTGATAAAGATTTTAAACAGTGAAAATTTAATATACGGTGTATTGTCAAACAAAAGAAATGCAGTTACCCCATATAAAAAGGTAACTGTTTCGCCATTTTTATCTAAAGGTGAAATAATGTATCAGTTTGAAAGTTTTGATGAAAAAAAGGCGTATCAGCAAAACTGTAAAGATTTTAAAGAGAAAATTCTTGAAACTTTACCCTTATACAAGAATTTTTCATTGTTTACGGACAAGCATGATTATCAGATACTTGTTGGTAAAAAAGGCAACCTTAATATTAAAAGCAGTAATCCAACAAAAAGTATGTCAATAGACGGGCACAACAAAAGCAAGAATTACTATTTTAAAGACGGTGTTACATACGATTTTTTAGTAAGTCTTGGCATTTCTACACCCGACGGTAAAATTAAGCCAACAAAATACAACAAATTTGTTCAGATAAACAGGTATATTGAAATATTGGGCAACAGTATAAAAGAACTTGATTTCGGCAAAAAAATCACCATTGTTGATTTTGGTTGCGGAAAAGCATATCTTACTTTTGCACTATACTATTTTATTACTAACGAAACAAAAAAGAAGGTTGAAGTAATAGGAATAGATTTAAAAGAAGATGTAATCAAAGACTGTACAAAACTTGCAAGTGAACTTGGTTATAACGGAATGAGATTTATAAACGGCGATATCAACGATTTTAAGGGCGATAATGTTGATATAGCAATATCTTTACACGCCTGCGATACGGCAACAGATATTGCTTTAATTAAAGGTGCACAGTGGGGCTCGAAACTTATTGTTGCAGTACCTTGCTGTCACCACCAGTTATTTGATATGATAAAAAACCAGGATTTAATGCCCATACTTAAGTACGGTGTTTTAAAGGACAAGTTTGCAAGTATCTTAACTGATGCAATTAGAGGTCTTGCTTTGCAAAGTGTTGGATATGACGTGAATATAATGGAATTTACGCCTTTGGAAAATACCCCTAAAAATGTTCTTATAAAGGCGGTACGTACAGGCAAAGAAGACAAAGAGGCAATGGACAGTTACAACAAATTAAAGGAAATGTTTAATGTTTCACCTTATATAGACAGGATGTGTGATAAATGAGTGTGTGCGAATTATTATCTCCTGCAGGTGATATAAAAACTTTAAAAGAGGCAGTAATGTCAGGTGCGGACAGTATATATTTCGGCGGTACACTATTTAATGCAAGAAGTTCTGCGGTTAATTTTACCAATGAAGAGATAACAGAAGCAGTTGATTTTTGCCATTTACGGGGAGTTAAAGTTTTTGTAACAGTTAACACTCTTATTAATGACAAAGAAATACCCCAGATGGTTAAATATTTAAAGTTCTTAAGTGAAACAGGTGTTGACGGAATAATTGTTCAGGACTTAGGGGTTGCAAAAATTGCAGGACAAGTAGTTCCCGAACTTCCCATTCACGGAAGTACTCAGATGACAGTTACAGACAAAGAGGGAGCAATGCTGCTGCAGGATTTGGGCTTTAAAAGAGTGGTTGTTGCAAGAGAACTGTCCTATGCTGAAATAAAAGAAATAAAAGAAGCAGTAGAAATAGAAATTGAAGTGTTTGTCCACGGGGCAATATGCGTCTGCTATTCGGGACAATGCTTAATGAGCAGTTTTATAGGCGGAAGAAGCGGAAACAGAGGTAACTGTGCACAACCCTGTCGGCTTTTATACAGTATTGAAAATAAGAAAGGAAATCTTTTAAGTCCTAAAGATATGGGGCTTATTAATCATATAAAAGAACTTAAAAACGCAGGTGTTGATTCCTTAAAAATTGAGGGCAGAATGAAAGGGATTGACTATGTTAAAACTGTAGTTTCCACATACAGAAAATATTTAGATAATGATGACAAAGTATCTAAGGAAGACTATGATATATTAGACGGGGTTTTCTACAGAGGAGGACTTACTGACGGATATTTTAC
>JAFQVC010000126.1 GCA_017408205.1 Clostridia bacterium
GTAAAATTCCCTTGTAACGTCGTAACCTGCAAAATCAAGTACTGCCGCCATACTGTCGCCTAAAGCACCGCCTCTTGCGTTACCCATGTGCATAGGCCCTGTGGGGTTTGCACTTACAAATTCCACCATCACTTTTTTGCCTTGTCCATCGTTTACGCTTCCGTATCTTTCACCCATTGATTCAACATCTGCTATAACGTCATATAATCTGTTGTCAGAAAGGTAGAAGTTTATAAAACCCGGACCTGCAACTTCTATTTTTTCTATGTATGTGTCTTTAAAGTCCATATCGGCTACAAGTTTTTCCGCAATCATCCGGGGTGCCATTTTTGCTTCCTTTGATAAAAGCATGGCAACGTTTGCGGAAAAATCACCGTTTGCTCTGTCTTTCGGTACTTCAATTATGTAATTTGGCATGCTGTAACCGTTTGCTTCTACAGCACCGTTAATTAATTGCGATATCTGGTTTCTTACTTTCTGGTTTATACTCATTTGTGCACGTTCCTTTCTGTAACTGTTATGTTAAAGTCGTTTACGGATAACATACTGTTGTTAACGTCAATCGTATATTTGCAGGCAAGTTGTCCGCCCGTTTCGTCTATATCTATATCTACATATTCGGCACAGACACCTATGCTTAAACCACCGTATCCCGTCTCATAGCAACAAATGTGTGTTTTGCCCTGCTCGAAAATAAGATGGGTGTTGTTCTCGCCGAAACGCATCATTGTAACAATGCCCGAATCTTTGTCAACTTTTAAGGTGGTGGTTGTCCCCTTCATACCCGTCAGTTCTGATTCCTGATAGGTAATATAGTAGTGCCCGCCCTTTTTATAAAATTTTCCTTCTGTTAAAAATTCAAAGTTCTCTTTGTTGTCCTCGTCCTGCTGACTGCCTTTGAATGAAATCAATACATCTTTTGTCATAATAATCCCTTAATATTTGTTTATATCTGTTTTTTCTATTTCTACGCCGTCCCCTAAAAAAGTTCTGGCTAAAGTTACAAACTCTTCTGTCATATCGCTTACATAGTATTTGTGTGACGGTACGCCTTCCGATAAACTGTCGGAACTTTTTAGCACATTATATATATAGTTCGCTGTTGGAACTCCGCAGTTTATAAGTGTAACGCCGTCCCCCATAATGTCCCTTATTGCATCACTAAGCAACGGATAGTGGGTGCAGCCAAGGATTAAAGTGTCAACACCCTTTTCTTTTATGTCCTTTAAGTAGTCCTTTGCAATAAGGCGGGCAACTTCGCTGTTGCTGTATCCGTTTTCAGCAAGAGGTACAAATAACGGACACGCCTTTTCATAGACCGTTATCCCCTTTTTATCACATAGCAGGGACTGATACATACCGCTGTTTATGGTGGCAGTTGTGCCTATTATACCGATTTTACCGTTTCTGGTGGTATTAAGGGCATACTGTGCTGTGGGCTCAACTACGCCGATTATGGGCACA
This sequence comes from Clostridia bacterium, assembly GCA_017408205.1. GTDB lineage: Bacteria > Bacillota > Clostridia > Monoglobales > Firm-18 > RGIG1864. The sequence goes on from JAFQVC010000126.1 coordinate 1,465, forward strand.
CCGCTGTCCTTGATGGCAGGCAACGCCACCGCAGATGCAGTACCGCACGCAACAACTATCGCCTTTATATCGTTGCTTTTTAAAAAGTTAATGTCCTGCTTTACATATTGAATTATAGTTTCTGTGCCTCTGTTACCGTATGGAACTCTGCCCGTGTCACCAAAATATATTATGCTCTCACCGGGCATAAGTTTGCGGATTTCTTTTACTACCGTAAGTCCGCCCATACCGCTGTCAAAGACGCCTATGGGTCTTTTGTCCATAATTATTTACCTCTTTTTAATGCTAAATTAATAAGGTTTGTTACTGTGTTTTTAACAGGGCTTCCTGTTGCTTCCCAGGTAATGGGGAACAAACTTCCCCCCGTAAAGCCGGGAATTGTGTTAATTTCGTTTAAGTATATCTTTCCGTCATCTTTTGACATAAAGAAGTCAACCCGTGAAAAGCCCTGACAGTCTGCCGCTTTGTATGCTTTTATTGCATATTCACGGATTTTCTTTTCCGTCTCCTGGTCAACAGGAGCAGGGACTAACAAATCGCATCCGCCCCCTTTGTATTTTGCGTCAAAATCGTAAAAATCATTAGACTTTACAACAATTTCTCCTAATTTTGCACCTTCGGGATTGTCATTTCCCATAACTGCACATTCAATTTCCCGCGCATTAATAAATGCTTCTACCAGTACCTTGCTGTCATATTTAAAGGCAACCCGCACTGCAGATACAAGTTCTGACTGTTCTTTTACCTTTGCAGTACCGAAAGACGAGCCCGCGTTTGATGGTTTTACAAATACGGGATATGTAAACTTTTCATTTACTTTTGATATTATTTCTTCGTCAGTAGCGGAGGGGGTAAGAAGTACCCAGTCAACCTGCGGGATACCGTGGGCATCAAAAATAAATTTTGCCATTGCTTTGTCCATACATAATGCACTTGACAATACACCGCAGCCCGTGTACGGAATCTGCGCAAGTTCCAAAAGCCCCTGAACTGTTCCGTCTTCACCGTTTTTACCGTGAAGCGCAATAAATACCACATCTATTTTAATTTCTTCGTATGTACCTTTGTCAAAAACAATAATCGCTTTTTTTGTACTGTCGGGGGAGATAATGGCACTTTTGCCCTCGTATTGCCACTCGCCCTCCTTTGTGATAAATATTTTATATACATTATATAACTCTGTGTCCATATTTTTTATTATGTTTCCTGCCGAAACCACAGACACATCGTGCTCTGAAGAATTTCCTCCGTAAATAACGCAAACATTAAGTTTTGACACTTTGTAATCATACCTTTCCCATTATAAAATACCTATTCAATATATTATAGCAAAAAAATATAAAATTATCAATAGATTTTTGAAATAAATAATATGTCGCATTTTGACATACTTGTATCAAAATTACATTTCCACGATTTTTGTCGAATGCTGATTTTAAAGGGTTTTTGGCACCTGAAGTTGTCGTGACATGTCGTTACCTTCGCTGTTATAATATAATTACAAAAGCGCTTTTGAATATTTATAAGAA
>JAFQVC010000127.1 GCA_017408205.1 Clostridia bacterium
ATTGCCCAGCCCGAGACAATACGTTTTATTGAAACCCTTATTTTGTCATCAAAGGCAAAAGCGGTTTTAGAGGTGGGCTCTGCAATCGGCTACACCGCAATAACTCTTGCAAACCACGGTTGCACCGTTGATACAATAGAGCGAAACGAAGAAATAATCCCCGTACTGTACGAAAATATTGAAAAAGCAGGGCACAAAGATAAAATCAAAGTTTATGAGGGCGATGCAACAGAGATTTTGTCGGAATTAAACGGAAAATACGATTTTATATTTTTAGATGCGGCAAAAGCACAGTATATGGAATTTTTACCACATTGTCTGCGTATGTTAAATGACGGCGGTATTATTTTCAGCGACAATATTTTATACAAGGGAATGGTGGCAACAGACGAACTGTTCCGCAGAAGAAAAATCACAATAATAAGACGTTTAAGGAAGTATTTGGAGGAACTTTGCAACAACGACCATCTTGTTACTTCCATTGTTCCGATAGGCGACGGTGCTGCCATAAGTTATTATAAAAAGGAGCAAAAATAATGTTAAACCTTTTTTTAAAATCAAATTCCCGACAAAAAGCAGGGGTTACTGCAGGGATTATGGGTATAGTTCTAAACCTGTTGCTGTTCTCTTTTAAACTTGCAGGGGGGCTATTAACAAAGTCCACCGCAATAATTGCCGATGCTTTTAACAATCTTTCAGATATGGGAAGTTCTGTTATTACCTTTATCGGCTTTAAAATGGCAGGAAAGCCCGCAGACAAGGGCCACCCTTTCGGTCACGGACGCCTTGAGTATCTTGCAGGTCTTTTTGTGTCATTTTTTATAATAATTATGGGTTTTGAACTTGCAAAACAGTCATTCGGGAAGATTTTCCGTCCCGTACCTGTTAAGTTTTCCGTTTTTGCCCTTGTTACTCTTGTGGTATCAATAGCGGTTAAGTTGTTTATGTTTTTTATAAACAACGAACTTTCGGAAAAAATCAATTCACAGGCACTTAAAGTTACCGCCCGCGACAGTTTAAACGACTGTATTACTACCTCGGCGGTTTTGCTTGGCATTGTAATTTCCTTTTTAACCACAATAAACCTTGACGGATATTTAGGTCTTGCTGTGTCACTCTTCATTATGTATTCGGGGGTAAAAAGTGCCCTTGACACTATTAATCCAATGCTTGGGGAAGCACCTGACCCGCACCTTGTGGAAATGGTAAAAAACGAAGTTTTGTCTGACAAAAGAATACTTGGTATCCATGACCTTATTATTCACAACTACGGGCCAAACAAAATCATAATGTCCCTTCACGCAGAAGTGGACAGCAAAGGTGATGTTTTAGAACTTCACGACCTTATCGACTCTGTGGAAAAAGAACTGAAACAGAAATTCAACTGCGAAGCGGTAATTCACATGGACCCCGTAGTTACAGATGACGCTGAAGCAAACGAAGTAAAAAATTCCGTTACGGAAATAGTAAAATCAATCGATTCCCGTCTGTCTATACACGATTTTCGTATGACTGACGGAATAACACATAAAAATCTTATATTTGATATGGTAGTGCCTTATGACTTTTGTCTTACCGACAACTCTCTTGTTAAAATGATTGAAGACCGTCTTGAGAGCGGTACTTACTATTTAAGTATTAATATAGACAGGGAATGATGATATGAATTTAATTGTTGCAACAGATAAAAACTGGGGAATAGGGAAAAACAACGACCTTCTTTTCCATATTCCAAAAGATATGAAGTTTTTCAGAGAAACCACTACGGGCAAAACCGTAATAATGGGGCGAAAAACTTTAGAGAGTTTTCCAAATAAAAAACCTCTGCCCAACAGACGAAATATAGTCCTTACAAGAAACAGGGACTATACTATAGAAGGTGCAGAGGTAATATATGATATTTCCGAATTAAATACACCAAACGATGCCTTTGTAATAGGGGGAAGTGAAATTTATAAACTTCTTCTTCCTTTGTGCCACACTGCATACGTTACAAAAGTAGATGCAGACGGAAACGCGGACAAGTTTTTCCCCGATTTAGACAAAGACGATGCGTGGGAATTAAAAGAAACTTCCGAGCCGGTTACCGACAACGGTTACACCCTTACTTTCTGCAGGTACTGTCGCAAAGACCACACTTGCCCTCAAACATAATGGTGTGTCCCGTTACAACACCGTCAACAAGTTTTCCTGCCATTTCCGTAAGTGTTGGCATTAAATCAATTGCCACGTCAGAAACACTTCCGCATACATTACATTTAAAGTGGTAGTGGGGTACGGGGTTTCCGTCAAAATGCTCGCTTCCCATAGTTGCGGGAATTTTTAAGATGTCACCGTTCTGGGCAAGAAAAGCAAGATTTCTGTAAACGGTTCCGAGACTTATGTTGGGAATGGTCTTTCTTACTTCCGCGTAAATAACGTCGGCTGTAGGGTGGTCGCATCTGCTCTTTAACTCGTTAAGTATGGCAAGCCGTTGCCTTGAATATTTAACTTTTGGTTGCATAACATCAACTCCAATATTAGTTATCATTATCATTATATCACACAAATCCCCATTTGTAAAGGAGAATTTCCAATGAACTACATCGCCTTCCCAAAATTAAACCTTGAGTTCAACATTAACCCCGTTGCATTTACAATAGGCGGAATAACTGTACGGTGGTACGGAATTATAATTGCGGTTGCCCTTGTGCTTGGTGCTCTGTTTTGCGTTCGGCTTGCAAAAAAAGAGGGCTTTGACCCTGATATAATTACCGACATTGTCCTTGTAGGTGCCCCCGTAGGCATAATATGTGCACGCCTTTACTATGTGCTTTTTAACTGGGAACAGTATAAAGGTGATTTGTTAAGTGTTTTTGCAATATGGAACGGCGGTATTGCCATATACGGTGCCATTATCGGTGCAGTTGTAAGCGCGCTGGTTTATTTGAAAATGAAAAAGTTAAATGTACTTAAGGTGTTTGACATCTGCATTTTCGGGCTTTTAGTCGGACAAATTATCGGCAGATGGGGTAATTTTGTCAACGCCGAAGCGTACGGAAGTATGACAGAACTGCCCTGGGGTATGGTTGTCAAAAACCCGCAGAGCACCTTTATGGTGCACCCCACATTTTTATACGAGAGTTTATGGAATTTAGTTGGTTTTATCTGGCTTTTAATATACAGAAAACATAAAAAGATTGACGGAGAAATTTTCCTTCTTTATATCGCCTGGTACGGTATCGGCAGATGCTTTATTGAAGGTCTTCGCGCCGACTCACTTATGTTTTTGGGCACAAGAGTGTCCCAGCTTGTAGCCGTTTTAACCGCAACTGTGTCAATTGTATGGTGGCTGATACTACGTTTCCGTCGTAAGTAACACAAAATTCACCTGCCTCATATAATACAAGTGTAAGGAGGTAGGGGGAATGTATTTCTGGGTACTGTGGCTCACAGTCCTTTTAAGTATTTTTACAGGGCTGATTCTGGCATTTACCCTCCCTGCCCAACTGGTGCTTGTGGGTGCTTTTATAGTGCTGATAAGCACAGTTTGCTTTATGTTTAAAAACTAGGAGGGGTATTATGAAAATTGTTGTACTTAAAGTGCCAAAATTCTTTAGCGGTGTACTTAAACGGATTTTTAAAATGTAATATTTTAACGGTTGCCATAATCCCGATATTATGTTAACATAATATCGGGAGGAGAGGTAACAATGGCTAAAGTTTCAATTAATTTAATAAAATACGGCACAATGTTTTGTACGGTTTTAATGGTTATTATAACCTTACAATATATTTTAAATTTGCAGAATAACTACAGTTACAGTTACGATTTGCTTTTAAAAAGTGCCGCCGTTACGGTGTTTTACGTGTTTTCGGAAATAATTATCGGCGGTCTTTTGTTTGACATATTTCATAGGAGAAAGTAGTATGTTTGAGCGAACTATCGGTTTAATCGGTGAAGAAAAAGTTAATATTCTAAAAAACAGTTCTGTTGCGGTTTTCGGGGTAGGGGGCGTGGGCTCTTTTTGTGCCGAGGCATTAGCACGTGCAGGAGTAGGACAACTTACCCTTATTGACAGCGACGTTGTAAGTAAATCCAACATAAACAGACAGTTGTACGCCTTAAATTCAACCATAGGAAAATACAAAGTTGACATAGCAAAAGAGCGTATTTCAGATATTAACCCGGGTGCAGAAGTAACTGTGCACAAAATTTTTTACGACAAGGAAAACCTTATTGATTTGTCAGGTTTTCATTACGTTGTTGACGCCATTGACACAGTTACGTCAAAAATTCTTCTTATAGAAAACTGTAAAAACAACAATATTCCCATAATCAGCAGTATGGGGACAGGGAACAAACTGGACCCAACAAAATTTCAGGTGGCGGATATTAAAAAGACTTCCGTGTGCCCTTTAGCAAGGGTAATGAGACGGGAACTGAAATTGCGGGGCATTACACAGTTAAAAACAGTTTTTTCAACTGAACTTCCCGTAATATCCAGCCGTACACCTGCAAGTATTTCCTTTGTGCCAAGCGTTGCAGGGCTTATAATTGCAGGAGAAGTAATAAAGGACTTGATTTTATGAAACAGTTAATTGATAAAATTGCAAATAACGGTTACGCCGAAAAGGAAGAATTTTTACACATTTTAGATAATATAGGCGGACAAGACCTGCAGTACCTTTATAACAAAGGTGCAGAGGTTGCAAAAAAACACTACGGAAACCAGATTTTTATAAGAGGTCTTATAGAAGTTTCAAGTTACTGCAAAAACGACTGCTACTACTGCGGGCTCAGAAAAAGCAATATAAAGTGTCAGCGTTACCGCCTTACAAAAGAAGAAATACTGTTGTGTTGCGACACAGGGTACAAAGCGGGCTTTCGCACCTTCGTTATGCAAGGGGGAGAAGACCCGAAATTTACAGACCAACTTGTAGTTGACATAGTTTCAACCATAAAAGCAAAGTACCCCGACTGTGCAGTTACCCTGTCCCTTGGTGAAAAGTCAAAAGAGCAGTACAAAATGTACCG
>JAFQVC010000128.1 GCA_017408205.1 Clostridia bacterium
ATCAATTTTTCATCTGCAATTTCAGTAATTCCCACACAGTCAAATATAAATTTTACATTTGCTGTTTCTTCCTCTGTTACGCTTTTGTCGGGGCTTAAAACAGTTACCCCTTTACCGATTAAAGCAGGGGTATTTGGCATTGCACGGACAATTTTGGAATTATCAGGCAAGTTGTCTTTCATATATTTAATAGAAATACCTGCGGCAATAGAAACATATATGGGCTTGTTACTTTTAATACCCGGCAGAACTTTCGGGAAAATCTGCGGTTTAACCGCAAGAATCACCACGTCACAAAGGTCGCAAATTTCATCCATTGAACAGTTTACGTTTACACCTTTTTCGCCTAAAGTATTAAGTTTTTCTTTGTCCAAATCATAGGCGTATATGTCTTTGGCATCAGTTTTTTGTGATGCCACAAGTCCGTTTATAATTGCACCGCCCATATTACCTGCGCCGATAAAGCCGATTTTCATATTATTACCTCTATGCTAAAAAATCTTCTAATCTGTCAAGACCTTCTTTGATGTTTTCCATACTTGTAGCATAAGACCATCTTACATAGCCCTCTGCGCCAAAGCCGCCGCCCGGTACCAATGCAAGTTTGTTACATTCTAAAAGCCATTCACAGAATTCGTCACCATTGTTTATCATTTTTCCTTTGATTTCTTTGCCCATAACATCTTTGATGTTCATAAACACATAGAAAGCACCGTCAGGTACAAGGGCAGAAACCCCGTCAATGGAATTAATTCTTTCAACCATATAATTTCTTCTTTTTTCAAACTCAACACGCATTGTTTCAATTGTATCGGTAGGGCCTGTAATCGCCGCAAGTGCCGCCGCCTGAGAAATTGAGCAGGGGTTTGATGAAGCATGTGACTGAACATTTGAAATTATTTTTGCAATTTCGGGCTCACACGCTGTGTAGCCGATACGCCAGCCCGTCATAGCATAACTCTTTGATACGCCATTAATGATTATTGTTAATTTTTTAATATCGTCATTGAATGATGCAATACTTACGTGTTTTGCATCGCCGTACATTAATTTTTCATATATTTCGTCTGAAATTACGAAAATGTTGTGTTTAACTGCAACGTCAGCAATTTCTCTTAATTCCTGTTCGTTATATACCATACCTGTAGGATTGCTCGGACTGTTTAGCACTAACGCCTTTGTTTTTGGTGTAATGGCATTTTCAAAATCTTTTGCAGAGAATTTAAAACCGCTTTGTTCGGTAGTTTCCAAAAATACAGGTGTGCCGCCTGCAATTCTTACCATTTCGGGATAACTTACCCAGAAAGGTGTGGGAATTATAACTTCATCGCCCTCGTTTAATATTGCATAAAAAGCATTAACCAAAGCGTGTTTTGCACCGTTTGATACAACGATATCTGTAGGTGCATACTTTACGTTATTTTCTTTTAATAATTTATCGGCAATTGCTTTCCTTAAATCCAGAGTACCTGCGGCAGGTGTGTATTTAGTCATACCGTCGTTAATTGCTTTAACAGCCGCTTCTTTTATGTGTGCAGGTGTATCAAAATCGGGCTCACCTGTGCCGAAACCAACAACGTCAATTCCGTCTGCTTTCATTTTTTTGAATTTTGCATCTATTGCGAGTGTTGGAGATGCACTGATTTTACTCATTCTATCAGATAAATTCATATAGTTCTTCCTTTCCACTTTATATACTATCTATCATACTTCATTTTTACAAAAATTGCAAGAATATTTTACTATTTTTTCAGTATTTGTTTAGTGAAATTACAAAGATTACCGTAAAATACCTTGTTCAGTTGTTGCTGACTTAATTCCGTTTTGCAAAATTGTACCGTCACATTATTCATATTTTGTATTCCTAAGATATCTTTTGGCAGGCGGTCAACTCCGTCAAAATCACTGCCAAAACCCAGAACGTCTTCCCCGCCAAGGTCTAAAATATGGCAGGCGTGGCGTAAAATATCATCAACTGTTGCTTCACCCTCGCACAAAAAATCGGGGTAAAAATTAAGACCTATAAACCCTTTGCAGTTTATTATTTCTTTTATCTGGTGGTCTGTAAGATTGCGTTTGTGCCCGCATAGAGCCCTGCAATTTGAATGGGAAGCCATAACGGGTGAGTCCGTTATATCCATTACGTCATAAAAACCCTTGTCACTTAAATGGGAAACATCAATTATCATTTTCATTTTGTTCATTTCTTTTATTACGGATTTTCCGAAAGGCGTAAGCCCGTCATCATTCGCAAGTTGGTTATCTCCGTTCCATTTAACCGTCATACACCTTACACCCCTTTGATAGGCGTATTGAAGTTTTTCTATTGTTCCCTCTATGGCACTTCCGCCCTCTATAGTAAGAAGTGCTCCCGTTTTTTGTCCCAAATCTTCCGCATTTAATATAAGTTTTAAATACTTTTCGTCATACACTTCGTAAAATTTATTAATCCCCTCAACAAATCTGTCAAAGGGATTATATTTCGGATGTATAAAAATTGCAAAATACTGAAGACAACAGTCCTTCATTCTTTTAATATCAACGTGCCCGTCATTTTCATATAAACTCTGTTTACTGTCTAAAATTCGGGTTATGGTGTCACAATGAGCATCTGCAAACATATAATCTCCTCTTCCTAAAAAGCATTTATAATATGTTGTATTTCGCCCACTTTTATTTTATTACCGTTAATTTCACAAATAACGCCGATAACGTCAAAACGCACATCGGCAACCTCATTTTTCATCATATATACCTGGGCGGCGTGTAAAAGGCGTTTTTGTTTTACCTCCCCCACCGCTTCCAAAGCATTACCGTACTGTTCGCTTGTTCGGGTTTTAACCTCAACAAAAACGGTGTAACCATCTTTCTCTGCGACAATGTCTATCTCTCCGCCACGCACCAGAAAGTTGGTCTGTAAAATTTTGTAACCATGTTTTTTAAGATGTTTTACTGCGGCTTTTTCTCCCTTGCCGCCCACTTTTTTATTGTATTTTTCCATAATCAATCATCTAACTTCAAATTAAAAGATTTTCTGTGAAAAGGTGATGGTCCGTGTTGTTTAAGCAACTGATAATGAAGTGCGGTAGGATAGCCCTTGTGCTTTTTAAACATATACATCGGATACTTCTGGTCTAAGATATCCATATATCTGTCACGGGTTACTTTTGCAAGGACTGATGCCGCAGCAATAGAAATACTTTTACTGTCCCCTTTTACAACACAACTGTGTGGCGTTTCCATACCTTTTATGCTGTTTCCGTCAATTAATACATAATCCGGCTTAACAGACAATCCCTCTACCGCTTTGCACATTCCGTAATGGGTAGCACCTAAAATATTCATTTTATCAATTTCTTCGTTTGATACAAGGACAATGTTATAGGCAACCGCCTTTTCTTTTATCTCGTCATAAAGGCGGTCTTTTTGTTTTTCCGTCAACTTTTTGGAATCGTTTAATTTTTCGAAATAAGAATTTGGCGGAAGTATTACAGATGCAACGCAGACGGGTCCTGCCAAAGGGCCTCTTCCTGCTTCATCCACGCCTGCAACAAACTGATACCCCTGCCCGAAAAGTGAATTTTCAATTTCCCACATAGACATTACTCTGTTATAATCTTCACTGTTCATAGGGCTCCTCCAGACTGATGTTTCCTAACTTACAACCACGAAATTCGTTAAGAAGAATTTTTGAGGCACGCTCGGTGTCAACATTACCGCCCGAAACAATGCATCCTCTTTTTCTCCCGATACATTCCAATATTTCGTATCCCGAAAGACCGTCAATATCATCAAGTTTATATATTTCTTTTAGTTTGTCGGAGTGTTTTTCCGAAAGATAACCGCAAAGAAGCATTGCCGCTTCTTCCGTATCGTAAACATCGTCCTTTACAGCCCCCGTAAAAGCAAGATGCCGACCTGTTATTTCGTCATCAAATTTAGGCCACAGTATTCCGGGAGTGTCTAAAAGTTCGTATCCCCCCGCAATTCTAATCCATTGTTTTGCGGTAGTAACGCCCGGTCTGTCACCAGTTTTTGCTCCTGCTCTTCCTGACAGTTTGTTAATAAAAGAAGATTTGCCCACATTCGGGATACCTACAACCATTATTCTTGCAGGTACATTTTTCATTCCCTTTTCTTCTCGCTTTTGTATTTTGTCTTTTAAAACAGTATTTATGGCATTTTTAAGGGCATCAAAACCCTTGCCCGAAATACTGCTTACCGCTACCGCCTCAACCCCGTTATCTTTAAAATACTGTATCCACTTTGCAGTAACATTTGCGTCTGCCATATCGCTTTTGTTAAGTGCTATAACTTTCGGTTTGTTGCCTAACAGTTCGGGTAAAATAGGGTTTGCAGAAGACAGTGGAATTCTTGCATCAAGTAACTCCACAACAACATCAACAAGTTTTAAATTGTCGGTTATAAGACGACGGGTTTTTGCCATATGTCCCGGGAACCATTGTATATTCATAACTTTCTCCGTTTCTTAATACAGTGAGCCGAATTTGCTTAAAGGCCACAATCTGAACTGTGCCTTTCCTATTGCCCTTTCGTTTCCTACGCAACCGTAGTCGTTGTCAAAATCCCCTACTTCTATTGAACGGCAGTCGTGACTTCTTATTCTGTTGTCACCCATTGCAAAGAAGTGTCCCTCGGGAACTTTTATAGGGAATTTTACAGGGTTGCTTACTCTGGTGGTAGTTATATTCTTATTGTTACCCCCTGTATATTCCGACAAATACACTTCGTCTAAAATTTCACCGTCAACAACAACGTGTCCGTCATCGGTAATGTCAACGGTCTGACCACCCACAGCAATTACCCTTTTAATATACGGTTTGCTTGTGTCGCGTTCAGGGGTAAACACTACAATATCACCTTGTTTCGGCTCATACATAAGTCGCGTTACAAAAAGGCGGTCTCCCGTGTGCAGGGTATTTTCCATTGAAGCACCTTCAACCAATACAAGAGTAAATACAAAAGATTTTAAAATTACTGCAATAATTACCGCAAAAACAATTGCCTGTATCCACTCAACCGCCTCTTTTTTCCAGTTAAATGGCGGTTTTTCGGGTTGTGTCGGAACTTCTGTATATGCCTCAAATTCAGAATTATTAAAATTTTCTTCCATTTTTATACCTCCATATAAAACGCAAAAGAGCGTTGCCCCTCCGGACAAGCGCCTCACGGCATTTGTCGGGAGAAGCCACGCCCTGACGTAATTCCAAATTATAGTTTTTCTTTAACTTTTGCTGCTTTACCAACTCTGTCACGCAGATAGTATAGTTTAGCACGACGAACTTTACCGTGTCTAACAACTTCGATACGGTCAATGTAAGGTGAGTTTACTAAGAAAATCTTTTCAACGCCTACGCCGTATGAAACTCTGCGAACTGTGAAAGTTTCAGCAATACCGCCACCCTTTTTACGGATAACAGTACCTTCAAACATTTGGATTCTTTCTCTTGTTCCCTCTTTAACTTTGATGTACACGCGAACTGTATCACCAATAGCAAGAGCAGGCAAATCTGTTCTGATTTGTTCCTGACCGATTGTGTCAAGTAAATTCATATTTTATCTTCCTTTCATAAGAACATTCGTGTCCGCTATTTTGCGGTACAGAGGACTATTCCACATTAACGCATTAAATTATAACACAGAATTTAACTAATTGCAAGTGTTTTTTTGTATTTTTTTAAAATCATATCTATATAATGCAAAGACAATTGAAAATATGGAAATGAAATTGCCCAAAGCAGAAAACCACGCCATATAATAACAGTTGTATATTAACCAGCAGGGCTGTGCAAGTAATGATATTATACGGACCGTCTTTTCTTTTTTAAACATTATTGCTATTATTTCCAATGTTACCGCAATAAATGAGAAAATACTGAAAAAATTTTTATAAAGCATAATGCTTGATATAACAATAACTATATAAAGCAAAAACACAATTCCCTTTTTATAGTTTTTGTCGGGCTTTACCACAAATACAGATATTATACCTGCCACAAAATCTGTTATCGCTCCCGTATATGCTCCGAGACATATATATTGAAGCACATAAAACAATCTTGATACTGTGCTTAATACAATAATTTCTTTTCTGGTTTTTAACTGAAAACTGCATACAAAAAGCAAAATTGCAATTGCGCCTAATATGTTTCCTATGTATAACAAAATTATTTCTCCCAATTTCATATTTTTTTCATATTACCATATTTTTTGTTTCAATGCAATATGTTGCATTATTATAATAAAAATGTTATTATATTAAAAAGGAGGTTTTACTATGAAACTGAAACAATTCTTTAAAAACTTTTACGGTAACATCAAAGAGGGGGTCTTAAGATTTCCCGTTGCATTTATTTGCACCATTTTATTCTTTGCTGTATCATCCATAGACATTGTTTTTAATGTGTATAATAGTGATTTAGTTATATCGTTGCTTTTGACATTTGCACTTACAGCGGTATTTTCAGTATTTCTTAAAACTTTGCAGGAATACATAAACGAGCATATTGGTGGCGTTATTCGTACCATATTGTCTGTTTTGGCAGCAGTAATATGCTTTGTTCTTACAAACATATATATTGATTCTCTTTATATGGTTATGGCATACACAGGAATTATAATTGCCAATTTTTGCTTTATCTTCTTTGTAATTATGCACGGGGAAAACCGTGACCTTGCATTCCCCAGAATCGTGTCATCATTAATATTTGCAGGAGCAATATGTACCGTCCTTTCAGCAGGGTTATCAATATGTATCGCAGCATTCCAGTTCCTTATATATACATGGGGCAACATTTATAAATTATATTTAGTTGTAAATCTTTTTGTATGGGTGGTTTGTTTTGTAAACATCTTTTTGTCACTTATCCCTAAAAAAGATGTTCCCGTACAACAGTCAAAGATGTTTCGTGCATTTGTTTTGTTTGCAGGACTTCCCTTGTATATGCTCCTTATAGTAATTCTGCTTGTGTATCTTGCAAAAATAGTTGTTACATGGAATATGCCTGTAGGTGAAATAAACTGGTTTGCATCCTTTGCATCACTTTTCTTTATATTCTTCCTGCTTAGTGTTATGCAATACAAAGAAAAAATAGCAAAGTTGTATGTAAAATTCGGCGGGTATTTTCTTGCACCTGTACTTGTTATGCAGGCAATCGCAGTTTTTGAAAGAATTAACGCCTATGGTCTTACCACTCCAAGAACAGTTTCTTTGGTGCTGATAATTATAAGTATTCTGTTTATTGTGGGCTCTCTTGTTGTACCAAAGCATTTAAACAAAATCGCCCTCGCATCAGGAATAATTGTTTTAATAGTTACCATCACTCCGCTAAACGTAATCGATATGCCGATACACAGCCAGACAAACCTTTTAAAATCTGTGCTTGTTGCAAACAATATGTTAAAAGACGGTACCGTCACACCTGACCCCGACATCAGTGAAGCGGACAAAGAAAAAATTCTCAGTGCCTATGGTTATCTTAGATATGATGCCAAAAACACTCCCGATTTTATACCCGGTAAAAATAAATCAACATTGGAAATTTTCGGCTTTGAAAATACAGGTGACTCATCACATTACGAATACTGTATTTTCCGTGCAAAAGAATCTGCAGACATAACAAACTACAACACCATTTTAAAAGTAAATGACAATGACGATATTGTAAAATTCGAACACAAAGGCAAAAAATATGAAGTAGATTTAAAAGATATTGCGGAAAATCTTTACGCAGAGTACGGAACCGAAGGATATGACCTTGACCTTTATAAAATCGACGAAGACACAGCACTTTATCTTACAAACTTTTCTTTTGGGGTAGAGGATGGCGTAATTGCTTACTGCTACTTTGACGGTTTTGTGCTTTTGAAAAATTAATCAAAACAAAAAGAAGTTCGCTTGCGCGAACTTCTTTTTTTATCTGTATTTTTTAATTCTTATATCTTCACCTATAAAAAGCAGTTGCTCAAAGTTTCCTAAAATTCTTGATGCAATTCTGTCAGAATAACTTTGCGACAGTTCTTTTGGTGACAGGTTTGAACTTATAATTGTTTTCTTTTGTGAAACCAGTCTTCCGTTTATTATTTCAAAAAGGCAACTGTCAACAAAGGGACTGTGGAATTCCGTACCCAAATCATCAATAATTAAAAGTTCACAGTTTAAAACAGAAGTAACGATTTTTTCTGCCTGTTCAACATTTCCTTTGCCAAACTTGTAGTCCTCAAAAGCGGAAAACAAATTCGGTGCAGACATATAAAATACTGATTTTTGCTTTTCTATGTAACTGTGTGCGATACAGTCAGCAGTAAAAGTTTTTCCAAGTCCCGTTGCACCGTAAAGGTACAGATTCTGGGGGGCATCCTCCTTTTCTTCCGCAAAATACATTGCAATTTCTTTTACTGAACTTGCATTGTCACGTGGAGAAAAACCAAACTTTTTATCCTCTTTGTCGCTGTATAAAGACAAATCAAACTTGTCAAAAGTATTTGACGCTTTTATATTGGAATTATCAAGAAGTTGTCTGCTTTGCATACGGTAATAGCACTCGCACCATTTTCCGTCAACATATCCCTTGTCTTTG
>JAFQVC010000016.1 GCA_017408205.1 Clostridia bacterium
AATATCGAAAGGAGACTGATATTATTATGACACACGGTTTTTTAAAAGGTATGGCTGCAGGTGCAGTTATGGGAATAGGTGCTTATATGGTAATGAATCCAATGTCTGAAAAAGACAAAAAGAAAATTGCTAAAAGCACAACAAAGGTTTTTACTGCAATGGGTAATGTTGCAGACAATTTAGTAGATATGTATAAAAACAAAATGGATTAGGCGTTGCCTAATCCATTTTTTTCTTGTATTTTTTGTCTAATAGTGTTATAATAAGTAGTTGAAACGGAGATGACATATTTTGAAAGAGAAAAAGTCAACGATTAAATCGGTATTACTCATTTTTGTAATTTCAATACTTATTACATTTTTTCAATTATTTATGCAGGTATCAGAATTTGAAGTATTTATGGGATATTTCACAAGTCCCCTCCTCTTCTTTTTTAATTTCCTGCCAATTTTTCTGGTACTGACACTTTTGTATTTTGTATTTAACAGCGTATTTATAAGTTATACCATTACATCTTCGGTGTTTTATTTGTTTTTGATAATTAATCACTACAAGATTGTTCTGCGTGACGAACCATTTGCACCAAACGACCTGGTTCTTGCAAGAGATTTGTTTGGTATTATGGGTAACTACACTCTCCAAATCAGTTGGCGTGTGGTTATAATAGGTCTTGCATTTATACTTTTAGGTGTATTTGTTAAATTGTTTATAAAAAGCGAAAAACCAAGATGGTACACAAGGATAATCAGTTCGGCAGTTGTAGTTATTCTTCTTTGTCTGTCCGTTAAATACATCTATCACAACGAGCAACTTTACCACAAAATTGATGTAAACGAAAACATATATTATGATGTAAGCATAAACGAATCAAGGGGATTTTTATATACATTCCTTTACAAAACTACAGGAACATCTTATCAGAAGCCCGATGGCTACACAAAGCAAAGTGTTGATGAAATACTTAAAGATTATGGCAAAGAATACAAGAATAACCAGGAGGCACCAAATGTAATCGCCATAATGAGTGAGGCATTTTTTGACGTATCTCTGGCTAAAGATATAGAGTATTATTACGGAAAAGACCCTATGGTACAATATAATGAATTGAAGAAAAAAGCCCTTCACGGCTCTTTGATTGTACCGGGTTTTGCAGGTGGTACTTCTTCCACAGAGTTTGAGTTTTTGTCAGGAAGCAATCTTTCGCTTATTGACAAATCTCTGCCTACTGTTTACAGGACACACATCACAAAAGATATGTACTGTATTCCTATGATGTTTAAGGATATGGGATACAATAACGTGGCAATCCACCCCGGAGACAGATGGTTTTATAACAGACAAAACGTGTATAAAAGAATGGGCTTTGAAAAATTTATCTCTGTTGAAGACCTGCCAAAAGATGTTGAGAAAGTAAACTGGTATGTTGCAGATAGCGTTACGGGAGATTTAATTATAGAAGAATACAAAAATCATTTAGAAGAAAATCCCGATATGCCTTATTTCAATTTCACTGTAACTATCCAGAATCACGGACCTTACGTGTGGGATAAAATTGAAAAGGAGCCCAGAATGAAGCCGGTAGAAGGTATGAAGGATACCTCCTACAACATAATCAACAACTACTTAAACGGTGCTAACGATGCAGTAACTATGTTAAAAAGAGTAGTTGACTATACAAACACAATAGACAAGCCCACAGTTGTTGTGTTTTTCGGCGACCATCTTCCCCATCTTGACACAGAGTTTGAGGGTTACGGTCAACTGGGTTACGATATTTACGGAGACACAATAGAAGACGAACTTAACAAACACAGAGTTCCGTTTTTAATTATCGGAAATGATGCTTATTTAAAAGACAACGAGCCATCAGTAAATGGCAACATAGGAAATATTTCCTCTAACTTTTTGTCAACATTAATGCTAAAATATATGAATATGGACTTACCGCCCTTTTATGACTTTGTCGATAACGTATTTTCCGAATTACAGGTAATTACTCCAACATATTTTTGCAGTAACGGCCAGTACGGACAACTGTATAACGACAAACAGTTAAATCTTATAAATCAGTATAAATTCTTACAGTATTACAATATGAAAGAGTATTGAGGATAATAATGTTGAGGTTTTAGTTATGAAAGAAAAAACTATATTTTTCTGCACAGAATGTGGTTACGAGTCTGCAAAATGGATGGGTAAATGTCCCGGTTGCAACTCATGGAACACAATGGTTGAGCAGCGGGTTACAAAAACAACCAAAGTATTTTCCGACACCGCACCAAAGTCAACACCTAAAAAAATCAAAGAAATCGAAGTTACAAGCGAAGAGCGATTTACAACAGGTATCGGTGAGTTTGACAGAGTTCTGGGAGGCGGAATAGTTAAGGGCTCGTTAGTTTTAATCGGTGGCGCACCCGGAATAGGGAAGTCGACCATTTCACTGCAGATGTGCAAAACTATAGATACTGACAAAAAAATTCTTTACGTTTCTGCAGAGGAATCACAGTCACAGATAAAACTTCGCGCAAACCGTCTTGGAATTGAAAATGATAATCTGTTATTGTATGCAGAAACAAATATGCAGGATATTGAAACAACAATATACGAAACAAATCCGTCAGTTGTAATTATCGACTCTGTGCAGACTGTTTACAGCCCTGCATTAACCTCCGCCAGCGGAAGCGTCAGTCAGGTGCGGGAAATTACAATGACTCTTATGAGAATTGCAAAAGAAAATAACATTTCCATATTTTTAGTAGGTCACATCACTAAAGACGGAGCATTAGCAGGACCGAAAGTACTGGAGCATATGGTTGACTGTGTGCTATACTTCGAGGGCGAACAACACCTGCAACACAGAATTTTGCGGGCAGTAAAAAACAGATTCGGCTCAACAAACGAAATAGGCGTGTTTGAAATGCAAAACAGCGGGCTTTGTGAAGTTACAGACCCGTCAATGCTTACCTTAAAGGAACGTCCCGAGAACGTTACGGGCTCTTGCGTAGTAAGTTGTATGGAGGGCTCAAGACCGATTTTCGCAGAAGTTCAGGCACTTCTTACAAGAACATCTTTCCCTGTTCCCAGACGTATGTCAACAGGAGTTGATTACAACAGAATATCACTTATAATGGCTGTTTTGGAAAAACGTGTTAAACTTAATTTGAATAATCAGGACGCTTATGTAAATATTACAGGCGGAATACGAATTGACGAGCCTGCCTGCGACCTGGGAATTGCCCTTGCAATCGCATCAAGTTTTAAAAATATTGTAATTCCAAAGAACGTTGTGGCAATTGGTGAAATAGGACTTACGGGTGAAGTAAGGTCGGTAAGTTTTATTGAAAGAAGAATTAACGAAGCAGTAAAACTTGGCTTTACAAAAATACTTGTTCCCTACTGGAATAAAAAGAATGTAACTATCCCCGACGGTGTCGAAATAGTATTTGTATCAAACATTTATGATGCAATTTCATTATTTTAAAAAACAAGAGGTTACACTGTAACCTCTTGTTTTTTATATGTCTCTTCCCAATTTACAGGAATATATCATTTCGATTATATCGCCATTTTTTACAACATACTGATTTGTTGCAACGCCTAATGTTTCTCCGTTAACTCTGTATAGCCAGCCCGATTGTCCTCCGCAGTCAAACTCTGCCAGATTTCCTATGCTTTTTATATATGCACTGCCAAAAGCGGTGTAATCAATAGCAATATTATTTTTCTTTGTTTCCTCTACAACAATGTCCAGTACTGTTTCCCCCTCATCGAAGTCTATATTGTTATTTTCGTACATAATGCCGTCCTGAGGAAGTAATTCTGCTTTTCCGTCTTTTAATTTGTCTAAATTATCAAATACTGTATTGCATTTAATAGACAGACTGCATGTTGTTTTTGGCTCTTCTTGTTGTACCTCCGGCTCTTCTGCCACCGTCGGAGGTAACGAAACTTCTTGTTGCTTCTGCGGCTGCTCCGGTACAATATATTCTTCAACAACTGGTTCCTCAAAAACCGGAGTTTCAACAATTTGTTGCTGTTTGTTACCGCAACCAGACAAAAGCAGCAATACAACCAGTATTAATATAAACTTTTTCATTGCATCACCTTATTGTGTTACAAGATACAGAATTTTTGCAGTTTCTGCTCTTGTCGAACTGTTTAACGGATTAAAGTTAAAATCGTCATCACCGTTTAAAATCTCTGCCTTTTGCAAAACTTCAACTGATGACACCGCCCAATCAGAAATATCTTTATAGTCGTTAAACTGTTTATCCTGTTCGTTATTTGCAAGAGTTTTTCCTGAATAATTTAAAAATCTTACGGTAAGAACCGCCATTTCTTCCCTTGTAATATTGTTGTCAGGACAAAATTCCGCATCATTAACACCGTTTGTGATTTTATTGTTGTACGCCCACATTACCGCATCAAAATACCATTCGCCTGCAGATACGTCATCAAATACAACCGTTTTTTCTTCAGTTACTTCACCTGATAATCTGTATAACAATGTTACATATTCAGCTCTTGTAATATTATCTTCAGGACAGAATTTGTTGTTTTCTTTTCCGTTAATTACACCTTTTTCTGTCAGATAATCAATATAAGTATAAGCCCAATGGGTGTTATCTACATCATTAAATGTAATTTTCTGTACTTCCTCTTTTACTTCTTCTTTTACCTCTTCTTTTACCTCTTCTTTTACCTCTTCTTCAGGAGTTTCTGCCGGCTTAACATAAGAACCGCCGCCTGAAGAATATGACGGTCTGCGGTAATTGGGATGTTTTATTTCGATTTCATAGTCAGAGTCAAATCTTACAACCAAAGGCAACCCGTCGTTATTTGTCTTTGAAACCTGCAAACTGTATTCACCGTTTTTTAGTGTTTTATAAGGAATGCCTATTACACCGTTTTGGTCAGTTGTATATTGAAGTGTACCAGCAACAGTAACAACGGCATCTGTTAACGGCTCGGTTGTAATTGTCATTGCATAATCAGGTGCTCCTCCGTAGGACACCAATTCGTAAGTAAATTCAATTTTCGCAATTTTATTTTTATATGTAATAACGGGTGGATTTGGATATGCAATACTCATACCGCCATAGTAGAATAATATTTCATCATTGTCTTTTACATAGTAATCAGATGCACCAACGCTTGGTGTTTCACCGTTTACTCTGTATTGCCAGCCATCGTAATCAACTCCGAATGTACCTTCTTCGTCGCCGTATAACGATGAAAAATATTCACCGTATCCTGTATCCTGACAAACGTAATTATCACTGCCTGCCAGAATTTTGACTACATCTGCAACAGTTATATTCTGGGTGTCAAAAGAAACTGTTTCGTTTTCTGCATCCAACTTGTTTTCACTGATGCCCTCAATTCTTACTGAAACTGTTTTTGACTGGGTGGGCAACTGTGCGTCGTAATCTATAGAAAAGATGTTGTAAGCACCGTTTTCCTTATATTTGTTATATGCAACCAATGCACGGAAGCCCTGTTCTGTTGCCATAGCATTGTATGCAGTATCGGAATAGCCAAACATATTGTCTGAGGTTTTGTAAGACAATAAGGCATCTAAAATGCTGATATCATTTTTAATAAATCTTGCGTCCTGATCACTGTCTATTCCAAGAGACGAAAGTGCAATAATAATTGAAGATGCAGAGTTGCTGTTCTTTGTTCCCCATGAAGCAACCTGACCGTCGTCCTGTTGCATATTCGAAAGACATAAAACTGCATTGTCAACTATTTCTGTATAACTGTCGTAATAAGGTGCAATAGCCCATATAACCATAGATGTTACATCGGGGTCGGAGAACTCATCCTCTTCCATTAATGCCCAACCGCCGTCAGCATTAACCTGACCCAAAATATATTCTATAATAGTTTCCCGTGTAAGCCCTGAATCTACTGTATAATTACCGCAATCATAGGCAATCAAAGAAAATATCGCCTCATTAATACCTTCAAAACCGTCATAACCTGCGATTTTATCAATAATACTAACAAGTTCACCATTTTCCCCTGTGATTTTTGTAGCATCAAAACCAAGAGATGTAAGAATAATTGCTGCCTTTGCAAGATTAGTTATTCTGTCCTCGTCAAGAACTGATACGGACGTGTTTTTAACGTAATTCACAACATCATCTGAATCAAGATTTTCTGACATACCGTTTACCGCCATATCAAATAGTTGCCACTCTGTTGCCTGTTCACTGTAATCCTCGGAAATTGCGGTTACAACTTCACTGATTACATCTGTTGTTTCTTCTGCCCAAACCGTTATGCCGCTTAATGTGCCCGTTAATAAGCATAACATAAGTAAAACTGCAAAAATTTTTTTCATTTTTATCCTCTCCTTTTTTTCGCAGTTTTACATAAAAAAACTGCGACAATTATAAATTGACGCAGCTGTATTCTCTGTGTCAGTCCACTTTATTTACCGGCACAGTAAATAAACATTGCAAAAAAAGCAACGAAAATGCAGGTCTTCTGACTCACACCTTATAAAAGCGGTTTTATACTTTGCCTTCCCAGTTTCCCAGTGACCGACTTTCGTCGCCAAGTATAAAATCTTCGGTGCATACAGCGGCAGGTCCGTTCAGGATTC